>NZ_JBEYZW010000024.1:0-92618 GCF_040646215.1 Streptomyces sp. NPDC046215
GGGCTGATGTGGCTGAGCTCAGCCACTACCAGCCCGTCCGGCGTTTGAGGACACCGCCGCGCAGCGGTGGTGCACGCAAGGGCCTCCCGGGGGCACCGGTACGGACTGTACGTAAATGTTTCTTTCTTCGTGCAACCGCACAAGCGTGCGGATCATCTCTAAGGGTGTGGTGGGGTTCCGCCGGCGGACGCGTCCGGCGGCGAGGGGGCTGTAAACCACCGCCTGTTGTTCTGTCGCTGGTGGAAAGGTCGACTCACGTGTACGTCGGATCGGGCCGTCGCTCTGTCCTGTTGGCATCCGCGCTGCTGGGCTCGCTGGCGCTCAGCGCTTGTTCGGGGGGCTCCGGTGACGGGGGCGATGCCGGGCCCGAAGCGAAGATATCCGTCACTCCTGCCGGGGGGCAGGAGGCCGCGCTCGGCTCGCCGATAACGGTGAAGGCCGACGGCGGGCGCCTGACCGGTGTGGAGGCGAAGGACGACAAGGGGAACAAGGTCTCCGGCCGGCTGGCCGACGACGGTTCCTCGTGGACCTCCGACGGCAAGGTCGGCCCGAAGACCACGTACACCGTGCGGTCCACGGCCAAGGGCGGCAAGAACGGCAAGGGCAAGGAGTCCTCCTCGACCGCCACCTTCACCACCCGGCAGGCCCCGAAGGTCAACAAGCTCACCAACACCCCGGCCAAGGGACAGACCGTGGGCACGGGCATGCCGGTCTCGATCCTCTTCGACCACCCCGTGGACACCGGCAAGCGCGCCGAGATCGAGAAGTCCCTGAAGGTCACCTCCGAGCCGAAGGTGGAGGGCGCCTGGGGCTGGGTCAAGGACTGGTCGGGCCAGGACCGGATCGACTGGCGGCCCAAGACGTACTGGCCGGCGGGCACCAAGGTCTCCGTGCAGGGCAACCTCAACGGCGTCGACTCCGGCGAGGGCGGCTGGTTCGCGAAGGACTACGCGTTCGGCTTCAGCGTGGGCGCCGACCACAAGGCCGTCATCGATGTCCCCAGCCACACCCTCACCATGTACGAGAACGGCAAGGCCGTCGGCGAGGTCAAGGGCTCCGCGGGCTCCCCGGTGGACCCCACGCGCGGCGGCATCCACACCGTCCGCAGCAAGAACCCCGACGAGGTGATGGACTCCTCCACCATCGGCCACGGCAACGAGTGGATGCTCGACTCCAAGTGGGTCACCCACCTGACGGCCTCCGGGACGTTCCTGCACTCGGCGCCCTGGAACGGCTCGGTCGGCGTGGTGAACAACAGTCACGGCTGCTTCGGCATGACCACCAGTGACGCGAAGAAGGTCTACGACTTCCTGCCCGTCGGCTCCACCGTCGAGGTCAAGAACACCACCAGCACCAAGAAGACCGACGTGGGCAACGGCCTCGAGGTCTGGCAGGAGACCTGGGAGCAGTGGCAGAAGCGCACCGCGCTGAAGTGACCCGGCCGCCCCGGCCCTCCTGACCGTCTGACACGCCCCCTGCCGAGAACCGGAAGGGGGCTTCGTCATGCCGGAACCGGTGCCGTGAAAGCCGCCCCCGCACAGTGCCTCGGCAGGTGCCCCGAGAGCCCGTCCGGCGCGTCACCCGCGCAGCGCCGACACCAGCACGGCGGCCAGCCCCCGCGCCGACGGGCGCGCCGTGAAGTCCATCAGCAGGCGCCCGGTGCGGTGGGCCGTGCGGTTGTCGACGAACCACGGCGGCACCGGGGCCGTCGACCACTGCCCGGTCAGCAACGACCGGGGGACGGGCCGGAACGGGCCGGTGACCACCGTGCGCTCCGCCCGCGGCAGCCGCAGCGCGTTGTTGACGACCCCGATGCCGCTGCCGACATCGGTGAGGGTGTGGCCGGGGTGGGCGCCCCACACCGCGCGCGGCAGCGCGTACCCCAGCGCCGTCCAGCAGTTCACCCCCACCGTGCCGTAGCGCAGCCGCGCCACGGCCTCCTCCAGGCGGGGGCCGAGCCGGCGCAGCGTCCGCGGATGGCCGATGATGCCGGCGCCGAGCGTCCCGGCGAGGGAGGAGTTGCAGAACTCCACCGCGCGGTCGAGGAACTCCGCCGCCGTCCGGCCCGGCAGGGTGGTGACGGCCAGGACCGGCCCGAAGAACTCGGTGCGGAAGGCCGCGTCGTCCGCGGTGGCGACGACCCCCGGCAGGAGGGTGCGCGGCACCTCGGCGGCGTCCAGGAGCTCGGCGTCCGGGTGACCGGCGGCGGCCCGGGCCCGGCGCTCGCCCGCCCCGGGGTAGTAGGAGGCGCGGGCGGGCGCCGCGCGCAGCGCGGCCCGCAGCTCGTCGAGGAACGCCTCCCGCGCCGCCCAGTGCTCCGGCAGGACCACCACCTGGACCGCCGCGCAGTTGAACCCGTTGTTGCCCAGCTTCTGCGCCGCCACGTGGCGCGCCTGGTAGCGCAGGTCCGCCCGGCTCCACGCGCCGGGGAGCACCACCACCGGCCCCACCCCGCCCAGCTCGCTGGTGACCGGCTTGTCCAGCAGGGGCCGGCCCGCCGCCTTGCGCGCGGCGCCCTCGGGGCCCGGACCGAACACGATCGCGTCGTGCGTGGCGGCACTGCCGGTGACGTGCACGCGGGTCACGGCCGGGTCGGCGACCAGCGCGGCCCCGACCGCCGCGTCCCCCGTCGTGACGCGCACGAACCCCCGCGCGACGAACGGCGCGAAGACCTCTTCCAGCACGGGCGCGAGATACTCGTTGACCGGATTGAGCTTGAGCAGGACGACCGCGTCGGACGCGAAGAGCTGGTACAGCACATCGAGCGGGGCGATGGAGTTGACGTTGCCGGCGCCCAGGACCAGGCAGACACCGCCGGGCCCCCCGCGCCCGGCCCGGCGCGCACCGGCGCGGGCCGCCGCCTCGTCCACGCCCGGCGCCAGCCACACCTCGGCCCGGTATCCGGGCAGCAGCAGCCGGTCGACCCGGTCGAAGGGCAGCACGCGCACCGCCGTACGCCCCCCGGGCCGGGCCGCGAACCGGGCGCCCCGCAGCGGGTCGCGGCCGTCGCGGACCGCCGTGAGGGTCCGGGCCAGCGCGTCGAGGTAACTGAGCAGCGGATAGGGGCCGGTGAGCCACTCCTCCCCGGCCGTCGGGGTGTCCACCCCGATGCCCTTGGCGCGGCAGGACTCCGCCACCCACCGGTCCGCCACGGCGACGAGCCGCGGCCGCGCCGCCAGCAGCAGCTCCAGCCGTTCGCCCACCGGCAGGGCGGCCCACTCGGCCGCGGCGTCGCGCAGCGCGGCGGTGTCCGGATGTGACGGGTGTGTCTGCTCCACTGGGGTCCCCTTGTCCGCCGGTCCGGCCGCTCGTCCGGCCGCCCCGGCACCGGCGCGCGCCCGGTCGGGCTCCGCCAGTCAGTGAACATGCCGGGAACAGGGCCTCCTTGGCAACGCCGCCGGGGCCCGAACCGGCCCCGAGGACCGGCGGTGGACAGCCGATAGACGCCCCGCAGACCTGGCTGCGCCTACGTTTCAAGGCACTGGCACAGGCAGTGGTGATCGGCCGGGGGAGGACGAGTGATCACGCCGAGCACGCTCCGCTCCGCGCTGCCCGCCCCGGGCCGCGGGCCCCGGCGGGCGACACCGGGTGACGCATGAGCGCGCCGTTCCTGCCGGATCCGCCGGGTCGGCGCGACGCTGTACTGCGAGCGCCGGACGCCCCACCCGCCCCGCCACCCCCGGCACCGCCCACCCGGCGCCCGCCGGACACGGCTCCCGGCCGTGCCCATTCACCCGCACGGCGCATACAGACACGGCGCATACAGAACGGACTGCATACGACATGTCGATCGGCTCGATGCCCCGGCCCGTGGCGGCCGGGCTGGACGCGCTGGTCCGCGACCGGGCGCAGCGCACCCCGCAGGCACTCGCCTTCCGCTACGTGGCCGACTCCCGTGACCCGGACGCCCCCGGGAACACCCTCGCCGTCACCTGCTCCGCGCTGGACACCCGGGCCTCGGCCGTAGCCGCCGCCCTGCGCGAACGGGCCCGCCCCGGCGACCGGGTGCTGCTGCTGCACCCGCACGGACCCGAGTACGTCGCCTCCTTCCTCGCCTGCCTGTACGCCGGAGTGGTGGCGGTCCCCGCGAACCCGCCGGACTCCCCAGCGGGCGCCGCCCGGGTGGCCGCCATCGTCCGCGACGCCCGGCCGGCCCTGTTCGCGACGACCGCCGAGTACCTGGGGGGCTACCGGGGGACGGTCCGCCGCCCCGACGGCGCCGCCGTCCCGGGGCTCGCCACCGACACCGTCGACGACGCCGCGGCCGGCGGCGCGCCCGCCCGCTCCGCGACGGCCGGCACCACGGCGTTCCTCCAGTACACCTCCGGGTCCACGGGGGACCCGCGCGGCGTCGTCGTCACACACGACAACCTGCTGGCCAACATGGCGGCGATGCGCGACCGCTTCCGGCTGGTCCCCGGCGACCGGCAGGTCTCCTGGCTGCCGCCGTACCACGACATGGGCCTGATACTGGGCATCCTGCTGCCCCTCTGCTCCGGCGTCGACGCCGTGCTGTCCTCGCCGTTCGAGTTCATGGTCGACCCGCTGAGCTGGCTGGAGAACCTCTCCCGCTTCGGCGGCACCTTCAGCGCCGCCCCCAACTTCGCCTACGACCTGTGCGTCCGCAAGAGCACCGGCGAACGGGTCGCCGCCCTGGACCTCTCCGCGTGGCGGGTCGCCGTCAACGGCGCCGAGCCGGTGCGGCGCGCCACCATCGACCGGTTCGGCAAGCGCTTCGCCCCGGCCGGGTTCGCAGCCGAGCGCCTCACCCCGGCCTACGGGCTCGCCGAGGCCACCCTCATGGTCTCCGGCCCCGACCCGGGCACCGGCGCCCGCACCACACCCCTCCCGGACCGGGCCGGCCCCCGGCCCGGCGAGGTCGTCGGGGTCGGCCGGGCCGTGGCCGCCACCGGGGTGCGCATCGTCGCCCCCGACACCCTGCGCACCCGCCCCGACGGCACCGAGGGCGAGATCTGGGTGCGCGGCCCCGGCGTGGCCTCGGGGTACTGGGCGCGCCCGGAGGCGACCGCCGCAACGTTCGGCGCCCGCCCCACCGACGCGCCCGGCACCGGCCCGTACCTGCGCACCGGAGACCTCGGGCTGCTGCGCGACGGGGAGCTGTACGTCACCGGGCGCATCAAGGACCTCCTCATCGTGCACGGGCGCAACCACTACCCGCAGGACGTCGAGGAGGCCGTCTGGAACGCGGACCCCCGTCTGCGGCCCGGCTGCGCCGCCGCCTTCGACACCGGCCCGGCGGAGGGCGACGGCCCCCGCCTGGTCGCGGTCGCCGAGTACGACGGCCCGCCGGAGGGGGCCGCCGAGGCCGGCGCCGCCGCCCTCCGCGCCGTCACCCGCGACTGCGGCCTGCGCCTGTCCGAGCTCGTCCTCCTGCGCAGGCGCACCGTCCCCAAGACCAGCGCGGGCAAGATCCGCCGGAGCGCGGCCCGGGAAGCCTACCTGCGCGGCGGGCTCGACGAGATCGCGCGCGTCACCGTCCCCGGCCCGCGGGGGAGCCTCGGATGAGGGCCGGCACGGGGGAGCCGGACCTGCGGGCACCGGAGACGACCGCCACCACGGTCACCGCGGACACGGCGGGCCGGCAGCCGCGCACCGGCCTGGAGAAGACCCTGGGTGACGTCTGGAGCCGGGTCCTCGGTGTCCCCGTGGGCATGGACGACAACTTCTTCGACCTCGGCGGTGACTCGCTGCTCGCCGCCGAACTCGTCGCGAGCGTCGAGACCGGGCTCGGGGTGCGGCTGCCCCGGCGCGGCGCGGCCGAGTTCCCGACCGTGCGGCGCATGGCCCGGTGGATCGCGACCCGCACCCCCGAGGAGGCCGCCGAGCACACCCTGGTGCGGTTCTCCTCCGGCGGCGGGCGCCCGGCCCTGTTCTGCGTGCACGGCATGGGCGGCCACGTGCTGGTCCTCGGCCGGCTCGCGCGGCGCCTGGAACACTTGGTGGAGATGTACGGCTTCGAGTCGGTCGGGCGCACCGACGCGGCGCGCGGCGACCGCACGGTGCCCGCCATGGCCGCTCGGTACCTCCGCCACCTGCGGCGCGTCCAGCCCCGCGGGCCCTACCTGCTCGGCGGGTACTCGATGGGCGGGGCCGTGGCCCTGGAGATGGCGGCGACCCTGGCCGCCGAGGGCGAACAGGTCGACCACGTCCTGCTGTTCGACTGCGACCTGCGACCGCCCGACATCCTGGCGATCCGCGCGCGGGCCGTGGAGTTCGTCTCCCGGGCCCTGGGGATCGACCCCCCGGTGCGGGCGCCCTACCACGAGCTGGCGGCCGCGGCCGCGGAGATCTGCCGCCGGGCCGGCGGCGCGGGCCTCACCCCACATGAGGTGAGCCGGTTCGCGGAGATCTACCTGGAGAACGCCGAAGCCCTGGCCGGCTACGTCCCCGCGCCCTACGGCGGTGACATGACGCTCGTCCACACCCGGGGCGGCACCGGCGACGGCGCGCGGGGCGCCCCCGGCCCCGAGACCTACGGCTGGGGGCCGTACGCCGCCGGCGGGAGGCTGCGGGCCGTCGAGGTCCCCGGCGACCACTGGACGCTGTTCTCCACGCACGTGCGCGAGCTGGCCGAGGTGTGCGAGGCGGTCCTCGGCCCGGCCATCGGCCCGACCCTACCTAGGAGTTCGTGATGACCTCAGTCGATCAACCGTCCGCCCCCACCACCGCGTTCGAGGCCGACATCGACCGGCGTGAACGCGCGCTGCTGGACGCCGCCCAGCGGTACAGCTTCCGCGGCCGGATCGACACCAGCGCCTTCTCCGGGCCCGTCTTCGCCTCCGCCCGCGGCTCCGTGGTCACGGACCTGCGGGGCAACGACTACCTGGACTTCAACTCGGGTCAGATGTGCGCGGCGCTGGGCCACAACCACCCGCGCGTCCTGGCCGCGATCCAGGAGGCGTGCGAGACGATGCTGCACGCGCACAGCAGCCACTTCAACGTCAAGGAAATCGAACTCGCGGTGCGGCTCGGCGAGTTGCTGCCCGACCCGCTGACGCGCAGTCTGTTCGGCGAGTCCGGCGCGGACGCCAACGAGCTGGCCCTGCTGCTCGCCCGCATCTACACCGGGGGGCGCGAGGTCTTCAGCCCCCACGTCAGCTACCACGGCCTGTCCGCGAGCGCCCGGTCCGTCACCTTCGCGGGCTGGCGGCGCGGCCACGGCTCCCTGCCCGGCGACTCGCACGCCCTCATCGCCCCCTACTGCTACCGGTGCCCGCTGGCGAAGTCGTTCCCCTCCTGCGGGTTCGCCTGCCTGGACACGAGCTTCGAGCTGGTCGACGCCCAGTCCACCGACCAGCCCGCCGCCGTCATCACCGAACCGCTCTTCAGCGCCGGCGGCGTCATCGACCCGCCGCAGGGCTGGCTCGCGCGGCTGCGGGAGCTGTGCCACGAGCGCGGCATGCTCCTCGTCGTCGACGACGAGCAGACCGGCCTCGGCAAGCTCGGCACCCTCTTCGGCTTCGACGACGAGGGCATCGTCCCCGACATCGTCACCCTGGCCAAGCACCTGGGCGGCGGCGTCGGCATCAGCTCGGTCTCCACCACCGACGAGATCGAGGACAAGGTCGTCGGGGCGGGCCTGACCGTCACCCGCTCGCACAGCAACGACCCGCTGCTGTGCGCCGCCGGCGTCGCGAGCATCGACATCGTCGTCGAGGAGGACGTACCGGCCAAGGCCCGCGCCCTGGGCGAGCGCCTGCGCGAGCACCTGACCGCGCTCAGCGAACGGTTCGACCTCATCGGAGACATCCGCGGCCGCGGCATGCTCGTCGGCGTCGAACTCGTCCGCGACCGCGACACCAAGGAGCCCGCCTTCGCCGAGGGCAACGCCATCGGCCGGCAGTGCTTCGAGGCCGGGCTGATCTTCAGCGTGCGCCGCGGCGGCAGCGTCCTGCGGTTCGTCCCCCCGTCCACCACCACCCTCTCCCAGGTCGACCAGGCCATGGAGACCTTCGCCAAGGTCCTCGAAGAGGTGAGCACGGCCTCATGAACGCGACCCTGCCCACCCGCCGCCTGGGCACCCTGGAGGTTTCCGCCCTGGGCCTCGGGTGCATGGGCATGACCGACTTCTACGGCGCCGCCGACCCGGACACGGCCGTCCGCACCATCCGCGAGGCGGTCGACCTGGGGGTGACGCTGCTGGACACGGCGGACGTCTACGGGCCGCACACCGGCGAGGAACTCCTCGGCAAGGCCGTCGCCGGACGGCGCGACCAGGTCGTGCTCGCCACCAAGTTCGGGCTGCGCCGGGGGGCGGGGAACAGCTGGCTCGGGGTCGACGGCAGACCCGAGTACGCCAGGGAGTGCTGCGACGCGTCGCTGCGCCGGCTCGGCGTCGACCACATCGACCTGTTCTACCTGCACCGGGTCGACCCCGACGTGCCCATCGAGGAGACCGCGGGCGCCCTGGGGGAGCTCGTCGCGGCGGGGAAGGTCGGGCACATCGGCCTGTCCGAGGCGTCCGAGGCCACCGTCCGCCGGGCGCACGCCGTCCACCCGCTGTCGGCGGTGCAGAGCGAGTACTCCCTGTGGACGCGCGACGCCGAGGGCGGGCTCCTGGCGACGCTGCGCGAACTGGGCATCGGCTTCGTGGCGTACAGCCCTCTCGGCCGCGGCTTCCTCACCGGCACCCTGACCTCGCCCGAGGCCCTGGCCGAGGGTGACTACCGGCGCACGACCCCCCGTTTCCAGCCGGAGAACTTCACCACCAACCTCACCGTCATCGAGCCGCTCCAGCGCCTCGCCCGGGACCGGGGGGTCACCCCGGCGCAGCTGGCGCTGGCCTGGCTGCTCTCGCGGGGCGAGGACATCGTGCCCATCCCCGGAACCAAGCGCCCGGCCTACCTCAGGGAGAACGCCGAGGCGGCCCGACTGCACCTGGGAGAGGCGGAGTTGGCCGCTGTGGGACGGGCGGTCTCACCCCAGGAAACGGCGGGGGGACGCTACCCGGAGCACCGCATGGGGGAACTCGACGGGTGACGGGGCGGTGCCCAGGCGGGCGCGCCGCTCAGCCGGGCCGCGCTGCCGCGCGGCCCGGTCGGGGTGGTCTCGCCGTGCGGGCCGAAAGGCGAGCCCCGGCCCGCAAGGCGGCGGCTGTGCCGACCGGGGGCGGCGGTGCGGGGACGCCCGTCCCGTCGCGGCGCGACGTAACGGCCGGCGTCCGCGCCGCACTGTCGCGCGGCCCCGGCCGGGCGAGGCACCCGGCCCGCACGGGCCCGGTTCGCTCACCCCTGCCGGCCGCGTCGCGCTTCCGCCCCCGTCGACGGTCCGCGCGGCACCGATCCGGCCGGCCTGGCCGCGCCGGCCGACTGGCAGAGACCGCTCAGCCACACCGACCGCGCCGCGTACCCGCGCACGTCACCGCTCTCCTCGGCCAGGGCGAGTGACGCCTTCGCGTCCTCGCAGGCGCCCGTGAAGTCCCGGAGCGCGAGACGGCACCGGGCCCGGACCGCGAGCCCGTCCGCGAGGGAGCCGCGGTCACCGGCGCGTTCGTACGCGGCCACGCACGCGTCGGCCCGGGCCCGGGCCGACGCGTGGGCCCCCCGGGCGAGGTCGACACAGGCCAGCCGCAGCCGCGCGTGGACCGCCGTGGTCTCCTGGCCGCGCAGCGCCGCGCACTCGGCGATCCGCTGCCACGTCCGCTCCGCGTCGTCGAGGAGGCCCTGCCGGTGCTGCCAGGCGAACCGGCGGTCCGCGAGCCGGGCCGCGGTCCGGGGGCGGACCGGGCACTCGCGGTCGACCACGCGCCGCAGATTCGTGTCCTCCGCCGAGAACCACGCCTCGGCGTCCATCGCGACCCGCAGCGCGACCCGGGCGGGGATCGCCGCCGCGACGGCGTCCGCCCACCCGGCGGGGGCGTCGTCCAGCCGGGGCAGGTGGGGTGCCCGGGGCACCCTGAGGTCGGCGGCGCGGGCCAGGAGCAGCCACGCGTCCAGCAGCCTGCCCTGCGCCCGGCCCGGATCGTCGGCGTCACCGGGCCGCGCCGCCGCCGCGTACAGCCGGACGAGCTCGGGCAGCCGGTACCGCGGCTCCCCGGTCGCGTCGACGCCGACCGGGGTGAGCAGACAGTGGTCGACGAGGGTGTCGACGACCGGATCGGCGTGGGGCTCGCCGAGGAGGACCGCGACGACCCAGGAGGCGAAGTCGCCCGGCTCGGCGTGGGCCAGGAGCCGCACCGCCCGCTGGGCCCGCGCGTCCAGGGCCCTGTAGCTCGGCGCCAGGCGGGCCCGGACGCTCACCTCGTCCGCCACCAGGACGTCGAGCCGGCCGCGGTGGTCGCCGACGAGCTCGGCGAAGGTGCTCAGCGGCCAAGTGGGCCGCGCGGCCAGCCGCATGCCGGCGATCCGCAGGGCGAGCGGCAGGTGCGCGCAGGCCACCGTCACCCGCCGGGCCGCGTCGGGCTCGCCGGAGACCCGCCGCGGGCCGATGATCCGCCCGAGCATGCGCAGTGATTCGTCCGGGGGGAGCGGTTCGAGGGGGACGACGGCCGCGCCCGGCGGCCCGGCGAGCCGCATCCGGCTGGTCAGCAGCAGCGCGGAGCCCGCCGTGCCGGGGAGCAGACAGCGCGCCTGCGCCGGGCCCGCGTCGTCGGCGACGATCAGGACGCGCCGGCCGGCCAGCCGCGTGCGCAGCAGCGCCGCCCGCTCGTCCGCGGACCCGGGGACGGCCGCGGCCGCCACCCCCAGGGAGCGCAGCAGCTCGCCCAGCGCGCGGTGGACCGTCTTCGGGCTGCCCGAGGCGGCCCCCAGGTCGACGTGCAGCTGCCCGTCGGGGAAGTGGTCCCGCACCTGGTGGGCCGCGTGGACGGCCAGGGCCGTCTTGCCCGCCCCGGGCTGCCCGCACACCAGGGCCACCGGGGGAGCGGTGGCCGGCCCGGCCTCCCTCAGCAGGGCGACCAGCCGTGCCGTCTCCGCCCGGCGGCCGGTGAAGTCGGCGATGTCCGGCGGAAGCTGATGCGGCGCCGTGGCGGGATCCGCTCGGGGCGAGGGCGCCTCGCCGGGGGACAGCGTGTCGTCCTCGTCGAGGATCCGCTGGTGGAGCCGGCGCAGCTCCGGGCCCGGATCGACCCCGCACTCGTCGGCGAGCAGGGACCGCGCCTGGGTGTAGGTGCTGAGCGCGTCCGCCTGCCGGCCGCTGCGGTACAGCGCGAGCATCAGCTGGGCCCAGGAGTGCTCGTCCAGCGGGTCGGCCGCGGCCATCGCCCGCAGCCGGGGCACGATCTCGTGGTGCCGGCCGAGTGCCAGCTCCGCCCCCACCCAGGAGCGCTCGGCGAGCCGCCTGCGGTCCCTGAGGTGAAGGGCCTCGGCCTCCATCGCCGCCGTGGGCGGCAGGTCGCCCAGGACGGGGTCCTGCCACAGGTCGAGCGCCTGGCGCAGCAGCACCGACGCGGTGTGCGGATCCCGCTCCAGCAGGTGCTCGCCCGCGTCGGCCAGGCGGCGGAAGTCGTGCAGGTCGAGCTCGCCCGGCCGCACGTGGAGGACGTACCCGCTGGGGTGGGTGCGCAGCCGGGCCCGGTCGTCGAAGAGGCGCCGCGCCTTCCAGACGTACGTGCGCAGCATGCCGCCCGCGGACGACGGGTGGCCCGGCCCCCAGATCAGGTCCGTGAGCCGGTGCGTGGGCACGGGGCGGTTGGCGTGCAGCAGCAGGATGCTGAGCAGGGCCCGCTGCTGCGGCTGCGGGATGTCGAGAACACGATCGTCTGCGGTGCGGATCTCCAGATACCCCAAGACCCGAAATTTCACAGCTCCCCCGAGGAGTCACGGTTCAGGCGCCGGGCGCTTACCTGAGAGTAGCAACTCCCGGTCCTGCGGGCGGGGTTACCGGGCCCTGCGGGCGGACGCCGCGTAGACGCCCGATAGACGGTGCGCTCCTAAAGTCGAGTTGGCTCAGCGGCCAGTGATCATCGATCGATCTGCGGGGGGATCCATGCGCGTTGCGGGCCGGCCGGGACAGCCGGGCGAGCCGTCCGGGGCGCACGGCGGGCCGGCGGAGTCCGGCTTCCACGCGATCGCGGACCGCCTCGCGCGCTTCCCGGACCGCGAGTTGTGGCACTACCGGGGACGTGACATCGAACGCCGCACCTTCCGACAGGTGTTCGACGACGTCCTCGCCACCTGCGCCGCGCTGGAGGCGGCCGGCGTCCGGGCCGGCACCCACGTGGGCATCCTCGGCGGGAACAGCTACGCGTGGATCGTCACCGACCTCGCCCTGACCCGGCTGCGGGCCGTGTCCGTGGCCCTGTCCGTCGAGGGCAGCCGCGCATCGACGACCGGGGAACTGCGCGCCGCCTACCACCTCGGACTGCTGCTGATGGCGCAGGCCGAGTACGACCGCCGCACACCCGCCGAGCCCTGGGCCGCACCCCTCGGGGACCTCGGCGGCGCGACCGTCGCACCGCCTGCGGCCGGGGCGCCGGCCGCGGGCGGCGACGCCTTCACCCTGGTCTTCTCCTCCGGGTCCAGCGGCAGCCCCAAGTGCATCATGATGAGCGCGCGCGGCACGGTCGCGGCGATGGAGGAGTACGCCGTACAGCTGCGCACGGGCTTGGGCGACGCCATCTTTGTCGTGCTGCCGCTGACCGCGTTCCCGCAGCGGCTCATGGTCTACCTCGCCGTCTGGTGCGGCTTCGACATCCGCCTGGCCGACATCCCCCGCCTGCACGACGCGCTGCGGCGGATGGAGCCGACGATCGTCGTGGGCCCGCCCGCGTTCTTCGAGGCCGTCGAGAGCCGCTACCGGGCCCGGCCGGAGGGCGCCCGCAGGCACGCCGACCGCCTGCGGCGCCTCACCGCGCTGATCCCCTTGCCGGCCCTGCGCCGGCGCGTGCGGCGGCACCTCTTCGCCGACCTGCACGCCCTCTTCGGCGGCCGGGCCCGCCTGCTGCTCACCGGCTCCGCGCCCGCCCGGCGCTCCACGCTGCGCCTGCTGGACGAACTGGGCTTTCCGATACACGAGTTCTACGGGATGACGGAGGTCAGCGTCGTCTCCTGGAACCTGCCCGGCCGCACCCGGCACGGCTCCGTCGGCCGCCCCCTGCTCCCCGGCACCGTCACCCTCGCCCCCGACGGCGAGGTCCTCACCCGCTTCGACCCGCCCCGCAGCCTGGGCTACTACGGGGACGGCGCCCACGACGCGGACACCTACCGCCCCGACGGGTGGGTGGGCACCGGCGACCTCGGCCGCTTCGAGGACGGGTACCTCTACCTCACCGGGCGCAAGAAGTCCGTCATCATCACCCGGTCCGGCTACAAGCTCCAGCCCGAGCCGGCCGAGCGGGCCCTGGCCGAACACCCGGACGTGGCGCACGCGGTCCTGCTCGGCGGCGAGCACGCCCACGTGGTGACCGCCGTCGTCTCCCTGCGCGAGTCGGCCGGCGGCGCGACGCGCGGCGAGCTCGACCGGATCGTCGCGGACGTCAACCGCTCCCTGCCCGAACCGGCCCGCATCGCCCGGCTGTTCTGCACGGCCGAGGAGTTCACCGCGGCGCGGGGGCTGCTCACCCGGACGATGAAACCGGACCGCGCGGCCATCGCCCGGCACTTCGAAGACCAGTTGTTCGCCATGACGCAGGAGACAGGTGAGGCGTGATGAGTGCAAGGACACCCGAGGAGGACGACCCGGGGGCACGGGTCGTCGCCCTGATCGCGGAGGTCGTCCCGCCCTCGCTGGACACCGCCCGCATCGTGCCCGGCGCCCGGCTGGGCCCGGACCTCGGCCTGGACTCCCTGGCCAAGGTCGCGCTCGCCGCCCGGATCGCCGACGACACCGGCCACGAACCCGGCGACGGCCTGGAGGAGTTCACGGCCCTGGACACCGTGGGGGACGTCCAGCGCTTCTACCGCGGCCTGCGCGGCCCCACGGCGGCTGCCGCCCCCGACACGCTCAGTCGGCTCGTCGCCCTGCTCGGCGGCGCCGGCCCCCGACCCCTGGACACCACGCGCCTGGACCCGTCCGCGCCCCTGCGCGACCTCGGGCTCGACTCCATGGTGCTCGTGGGCTTCTTCGTCCGCATCGAGGAGGAGTTCGCCTTCGCCTGGGACGAGGACACCGACCCGGGCGTCTTCGCCTCCCTCGCCACCCTCGCCCGCCACATCGACGCCCGGACACCGCCGGCCCCCGCCGACCGGCCCGCCCACAGGGAGCCCGCCTCATGACCCGCCCCGACGGCAGGCCCGCCCTCGTCACCGGCGCCACCGGCCTGGTCGGCGGCGCCATCGCCCTCGAACTCCTGCGCCGCACCGAGGCCGACGTCTACTGCCTGGCCCGCGACACCAGCCGGGAGCCCGCCGCCCGCCGCGTCCCCCGGCTGCTCACCCGCGCCGCCGCCGACTACGGCATGGACGACGTCCTGGACGAGATACCCGCCAGGGTCCGCGTCCTGTCCGGGGACATCACCGAACCCGGCTGCGGCGTGCCCGACGCGCTGCTGCCCGCGGAGATCGGCGAGGTCTGGCACGCCGCCGCGTCACTGAAGTACCGCGACCGCGACCGGGCCGAGATCGAGCTGCACAACGTCACCGGCACCCGGCACGTCGCCGGCCTCGCGCTGAGGCTGGGCGCCCGGGCCCTGGACCTCGTCAGCACCGCCTACGTGGTGGGGGAGCGCACCGGCCTGATCACGGAGGAACCCGTCACCGCCGACCGCCCGGCCAACAACGTCTACGAGGATTCCAAACGGGCCGCCGAGGCCCTGGTCTCCGAGCTGCCCGTCGACACCGTCCGCATCCTGCGCCCCGGCATCGTCATCGGCCACAGCGAAACCCTCGCCGCCCCCACGACCTTCGGCCTGTACAGCTTCGTCGACGAGCTCACGGCCTTCCGCACGAAGGTCGAGGCCAAGCTCGGCAACTACCTCGACCACTACGCCATAGGGATACTGGGCGACCCCGCCACCCGTGGCAACCTCGTCCCCGTCGACACGGTGGCCACCGCCGCGGTCCGCCTGAGCCTGGTCGGGGCGCCGGGCGGCATCTACCACCTGACCAACACCGAGGCGTCGCGGCTCGGCGAGGCGCTCGCCGCGCTGACCGGCGCCCTCGGCATCCGCAGCCCGCGCTGGGTCTCCGACCGCGCCGAGCTCAACTCCATCGACGCCGCCCTCAGCGAGCGCCTGGAGTTCCAGGCCGCCTACATGCTCCAGGACAAGGTCTTCGACGCCTCCCGCACCCGCCGCCACTGCGGCGACGGCCTCCTCACCGTCCCGCTGAGCCCGGAGCGGATCGGCGAGTACATCACCCGCTACCTCAAGGACGGGGCCGCCGAGCAGGTCGTGGCGGCCCGGAAGGCGGCCCCCGGTGTTTGACTTCGCCGACCCCGACTCCCTCGACCTGCGCTACCGGGGCAAGGGCCGCTGCCGCACCACCACCGGCGCGGACCTGTACTACGAGAGCGTCGGCTCGGGCCCGCCCCTGGTCTTCCTCAACAACTTCTTCATCGTCGCCCCCGCCTGGCGGAACTTCACCTCACGCCTCGCCCAGGACCACACCGTCGTCACCTACGACCTGCGCAACCAGGGCGTCTCGACCCCCGGCCCCGGCGAAGCCCACTTCGACCAGCACGTCGAGGACCTGCGCGACCTCCTCGACCACCTCGCTCTCGACGCCGTCCACCTCGTCGGCACCTCCGCCTCCACCCTCATCTGCCGGGACTTCGCCATCCGCCACCCCGAACGCGTACGGAGCCTGGTCCTGACCGGCCCGGCGTTCTCCCCCTACGGCCCGCTGCGCATGCGGCTGATGGCCAAGGACTGGCTGCTGCGCCTGGAACACGCCCAGGCGGCGGGCGTCTTCGACTACCTCTACCCGCTCGTCTTCACCGACCGGGCCATCGAACGCGGCGGGCGGGCCACCTACCTCGCCCTGCGCGAGCACTTCCTCGCCCTGAACTCCGAGGCCCAGGTGCGCGCCTGCGTCAACGAACTCCGCCAGGCGTCCGGCGACCCCGCCCTCCTGAAGCAGATCACCCAGCGCGTCCTGCTCCTGATCGGCGACGGCGACCACCTGTGGTCCGCGTCCACCCTGCGCGACGCCACCGCCCTGATGCCCGACGCCACCGGGCACATCATCCAGGGCGCCGGCCACATGCCCTTCATCGAGGAACCCGAGGAGTTCGAGAACGCCGTGAGCCGCTTCGTGGCCGAGGGATGACGGACACCACCACGGGGGACGACGGCTGGCGGCGGGCCCTCGTCGGCTTCGTCCCCGTGCCCGCCGCCCACGCCCGGCCCGAACTCGACGCGAGCGCCGCACGCCACCTGCTGCGCTGCACCCCCACGGCGTGGTCGGCCCTCACCACCGGCGGACTCACCCCGCACCCCACCGCCGACGGTGAACGGTTCGACAGCCGCGACCTGTTCAACCTGGCCGTCCACTCGGGCTCCCGCGCCTCCGTCCCCGAACTCGCCCTGAGCCTCGCCCTGCGCTTCGCCCGCCAGGACCCCCGGCACTGGGCGCGCGAGCGGACCTGGGACCTGGAGCTCACCCTCACCTGCCCCCGGCACGAGGGCGAAGGCACGTGGCACGCCTGGCCCCCGGTCCCCTGCGACGCGCCCGCCGGCCCCGGCGAGCCCCTGCGCCGCACCGGCCCCGACGCGGCCTGGACCCTGCGCCACCGGGCCCGCACCCGCGGGCTCCACGCCCGGCTCAGCTCCCCGCGGCTGCGGGCCGAGACCGCCGCCGAACTCGCCCGCCCCCTGCGCTACGCCCGCATGCCCGCCGCCCTGCGCGCGGACCCCGGCTGGATGGCGGCGCGCGGGCTCGTCGACTGCGTGAGCGGCACGCTCGCGCTCGGGCGCCGCCTGACCGCCGCCGGATTCGCGGTCCGCACCCGCACGGGCTGGCTGGTCGGCCCCCAGGTGTCCGCGCACACGTGGCTGGAAGTACACGACGACGACGGCCGGTGGAAGTGCGTCGACGTGGCCCACCACCACCTCGCGCGTACGCTGTTCGGGGCCGGAGCCGTGGCCCCCGAGTCCTTCGCCGGCTCCCGCCCCGACCGTCTCGTCCCCACGGCGGCACCGGCCGGGGAGGAACTGTTCGCCCACCGGTGCCGGGCCGCGGGCCCGGCGCCCGACGCCCGGATCTCGGCGGTGAGCCGCCCAGGCCCGCCGGACCGGGCCTGAGGAGGCGTGGAGAGACATGAAAGACGTACGGCGGCCCGCAGGTCCCACCCCCACGGCCACCGGCACCGCGTCCCTGCGCTCACTGGCCCCCGTGCTCTGCGTCCTGTGCGTCGGGCTGTTCATGGTCTGGCTGGACACGACCATCGTCAACGTCGCCCTGCCCGACATCCAGGAGTCCCTCGGCACCGGGTTCACCGGACTGCAGTGGGTCGTCAACATCTACACCCTCACCTTCGCGTGCCTGATGCTCCTCGCCGGCGACCTCGGTGACGTCCACGGCCACAAGAAGGTCTTCCTCATCGGCATCGCGGGCTTCACCGCCGCCTCCGCCCTGTGCGCCCTCGCCCCGAACATCGGGGTGCTCCTCGCCGGGCGGGCGCTGCAGGGCGCCTCCGGTGCCGTGATCATGCCGATCTCCCTCTCCCTCATCACCTCGCTGGGCGGCACCCCCCGGGTGCGGGCCGCGGCCGTCGGCATCTGGTCCGGCGCCGGCAGTCTCGGCCTGGCGGGCGGGCCGCTGGTCGGCGGCCTGCTCGTGACCCACAGCGGCTGGGCGAGCGTGTTCTGGATCAACGTGCCGATCGGCATCCTGGCCGCCTTCGCGGGCCACCGGCTCATCCCCGCCCGCCACGAGCGCGCCGCCCGCCGCCTCGACATCGCCGGCATGCTGCTCTTCTCCGCGGGCGTCGGCTCCCTGACCCTGGGCCTGATCCAGGTCAACGAGTGGGGCTGGACCTCGCCCGCCGTCCTGGCCCTCCTCTCCCTCGCGGCCGTCCTCGTCGCGGGGTTCGCCGCCTGGGAGCTGCGGACCCGCGCCCCGGTCCTGCCCCTCGCCCTCTTCCGCGACCGGGGCTTCACCCTCCCCAACCTCGCGGGCCTGGTCACCTTCTTCGGCCTGTTCGGCGTCCTGATGTTCCTCTCGGTCTACTTCCAGTCCTTCGCGGGCCTTACCGCCTACGAGACCGGGCTGCGCTTCCTGCCCCTGACGGCGGCGACCGCCGTGGCGGCCCCCGTCGCCGGCCTGATCACCGGCCGCTACGGCGCGCGGCTGCCCCTCGCCGGCGGCTGCGCCGTCTCCGCCGTCGGACTCCTCTTCCTCGCCCAGGTGCGCATGGGCGACGGCTACCTCGAATACATCGGCCCGTTCGTCCTCATCGGCTTCGGCACCACCCTCGCCGTCACCCCCGGCACCATCGCGGTCCTCTCCGCCGTCATGGAGAACCGCGCCGGCATGGGCGCCGGAGCCGTCCAGACCTCCCGGCAGATCGGTGGCGTCCTGGGCATCGCCGTCCTCGGCACGGTCGTCGTCCAGAACTTCCGCGACCGGCTGCCGGGCGCCCTGACCGCCGTGCCGGCGGACCGGCGCGCCCGCCTGGCCGACACCCTGTCCTCCGGCGGGCGCCCCGACCTCACCGGCCTGCCCGACCAGGCGCGCCGAGCGGTCCTGGAGCCCGCGGGCCGTGCCCTGGCCGACAGCATCCAGACGGCGATGGCCGTGGCCGCGCTCTGCAACCTCCTGGCGGCCCTGCTGGTGCTGTTCGCCATGGACCGGCGCGACGGCCGACCCGCCTCCCCCGCGAAGGGCGGAATCCGATGATCGGCCACCTCGGACTCAACGTCCCCGACCTGCCCGCGGCCGTCGCCTACTACGACCGGATCCTGCCGCTGCTGGACTTCGAGACCTACTTCGGCGACGCGACCCAGCACGCCTACCGCCCCGCCGACGGCAAGCGCGGCACGTTTCTCTTCCTCTACCAGAGCGCCGAGAGCACCGAGCCCCCGGCGGAGAGCACCACGGCGGCCACCGGGTTCTCCCGGCACCGCACCGGCCTCCAGCACCTGGCCTTCATGGCCCGCACCCGCGGCCGGGTCCGCGAGGTCGCCGCCCTCGCCTCCGCCCTCGGCAGCGAGATCGTCCACGCCCCCCGGGAATTCCCCGAGTACCCCCCGCCCTACTACGCGACCTTCTGGACCGACCCCCACGGCTTCCTCCTCGAAGCCGTGTGCCACCACGACCGGGAGTGACCGTGCACGACTACGTCATCGTCGGCGCGGGCTCCGCGGGCTGCGTCCTGGCCGACCGGCTCAGCCGCGACCCGGACACCAGCGTGCTCCTGCTGGAGGCCGGGCGCGACGACGCGATCCGCGAGATCGCCGTCCCCGCGGCCTTCTCCACCCTGCTGCGCACCGAGGTCGACTGGGACTACCGCACGGCCCCCCAGGACCGCCTGGACGGCCGGGAGCTGTACTGGCCCGCGGGCAAGGTCCTCGGGGGCGGCTCCTCGGTCAACGCCATGGTCTACATCCGCGGCAACGCCGCCGACTACGACGGCTGGGCGGCCCGCGGCCTCGACGGCTGGGCGTACCGGGACGTCCTGCCGTACTTCAGACGCTCGGAGGACAACACCCGCGGCGCCGACCGCTACCACGGTACCGGCGGCCCGCTCGCCGTCTCCGACGTCCGCGACCGGCACCCGCTCAGCGAGGCGTTCCGCGCCGCCGCCCTCGCCGCGGGCCTGCCCGCCAACCCCGACTTCAACGGCGCCGCGCAGGAGGGCGCCGGCTTCTACCAGGCGACCGTGCGCCGCGGGCGCCGCTCCGGCACCGCCCGGGCCTTCCTGCGCCCGGCCGCCCGCCGCCGCAACCTCACCGTCCGCACCCGGGCGACCGTCCGGCGCGTCCTCCTCGAACGCGGCCGGGCCCGCGGCGTGAGCGCCGAACTGGGCGGACTGGCCACAGAGTTCCGTGCCCGCCGCGAGGTGATCCTGGCGGCCGGAGCGATCGGCTCGCCCAAGCTCCTCCTGCTCTCCGGCATCGGCCCCGCCGCCGACCTCACGGCCCTGGGCATCGACGTGGCCGCCCACAGCCCCCACGTCGGCCGCAACCTCCAGGACCACCTGACCATCGGCGCGGGCTGGCGGGTGCGGGGCATGCGCACGATGGAGTCCGCGCTGCGCCCGGCGAACGTCCTGCGCTACCTGGGCGCGCGCCGCGGCCCGCTGGCGTCCCCGGTCGTGGAGGCGGGCGGCTTCGTCCCCCGCGCGGGCGGCCCCCCGGACCTGCAACTGCACGCCGCACCCGTCCTGTTCGACAACCACGGACTCACCCCGCCGCCCTGTCCCGGTTTCACCATCGGGGTATCCCTGCTGACCCCGGCGAGCCGCGGCACCGTCACCCTCCGCTCGGCCGACCCCACGGCCGCCCCCGCCATCAGGCCGGGCTACGGAGCCGAGCCGTACGACCTCGAACGGCTCGTCGACGGCCTGGAACTGGCCCTGCACATCGGGGAGACCGGGCCCCTGCGCCGGCACGCCGGGGAGCTCTACGCGCTGACCTCGACGGACCGCCGCGCCCTGGAGGCGTGGACCCGCGCCCGGGCCGAGACCATCTACCACCCCGTCGGCACGTGCGCGATGGGCAGCGTCGTCGACGCCGCCCTCCGCGTCACCGGCGTCGAGGGCCTGCGGGTCTGCGACGCCTCGGTCATGCCGGTGATCCCCCGGGGCAACACCAACGCCCCCACCATCATGATCGCGGAGAAGGCGGCCGACCTGATCCGCGGCGGCACCGCCCAGGTGGATTGATCACGGGCGTTGCCGCTCCGCCCCGGCCGCCTCGGGCAAGGAAGCCGCCTCCGGCGGAGGAGCCGCCTCGGGCAGGGGAGCGGTGAGCCAGGGAGTGCGACGCCCCGACAGCGGCGCGAACACCACCGGCCAGTTGCAGCGGCCGACAGGTGTACCGCGTGCACCCCGCCGGATCCCTGCCCCGGGCAGCCCCGGAGGCAAGGCGGGACCCGTCGCGCGTCGGAGCGCGGAAGCGGCGCGTACCACCCCCCACACGACGGCTGCGCTCCAAGGCGCCGCGCGCACGGGCGCGCGGGAGGGTGCGGCGCCGTTCGCGCGGTCCATGGGAGACGTATGAACTCTGCTTCGCCCGACCCGCTTACCGCGAGCGCCGTGAGCGAGGAACCCGTACTCGGCCAGGTGCTGGCCGACGCGGCGGTCACCTTCGGCCTCATCGCCTCCGACACCGACCGCCGCACCCTGGTCACCGACCCCTCCACCGGACGGCCCGTCGCCGCCGTGCCCGTCACGCTGCCCGCGGACGCCGAACGGGCCGCGGCCTGGGCCCGGTCGGTCCACCCGGCCTGGCAGGGCGTCGGGATCCGGGAACGGCTGCGCTGCGCCGCCCGGCTGCGGAGCCTGCTCCGCGCCCACAGCGCCGCCCTCGGGCCCGTCCTCGCGCACACCTGCGGGCTCGGGCCCCGGGACCTGCGGGCCGAGGACCGGGCCGCCGGAGCGGTCCTGCGCAGACACACGGCGGCGGCCCGCGCCTGTTTCGCCGGCCCTGGCCCCTACGGACGGCTGTGGCCCGGCGGCCGCCCCGCCCGCCGGGGGCGGGGCGCGGGCGCCCCCGCCGTGGTGACCGCGTGGGGCGACCCCTCCCGCCCGCTGGCCTCACTCCTCGAAGGCGCCCTGCCCGCCCTGCTGGCCGGCAGCACGGTGATCACCCGCGCCGCGCCGCGCCTGGCCCCGGCGGGCGCCCACATGCTGCTGCTCGCCCAGGCGGCGGGCCTGCCACCGGGCACCTGGCAACTGGCCGTGTCCGCGCCCCCGCACACCACCGGGCTCGAAGCCGCCCTGGCCGCGCACACCGACCGGACGGCACCCCAGTGCTGCACGCCCCCGCCCCACGGACCGGCCGCACCGCGCACCCTGGCACCCGGGCTGTGCGTCGTGCGACACGACGCGCGCCCTCGCGCCGCCGCGCCCACCGCGGCCCTCACCTGCTTCGCCCGGGCGGGCCGGATGTGCACCGCCACCCCCGTCCTGGTGGTGCACGCCTCCCTCTACGAGGGCTTCCTCCAGCACTTCCTGAGAGCCGCCGCCCACGACTACCTGGCCGACGACGTCGCCGTGCCCGCCGAGGCGGAACGCCTGGAGCTGCTCGCCTGGCTCGACGGGGCGATCGCCGACGGAGCCCGCCTGCTCCACCCCGGGCTCGCCCAAGACGCCACAGGCCGGGGCCCGTTCGTCCTCGGCGTGCCGTCGCCCGACCATGTACGGCCCGGCGAACTGCCCACCGGCCCCCTGGCCGTGGTCACCCGCTACACCTCCTGGTCACAGGTCCAGAGCCTGGCCCGGCGCACCGGCGGCCACACCACCGTCTTCACCCGCACCCCACCCGCGCGGCTGCGCCCCCTGCTTCCCTCCCCGCCCACCCGCCACCTCCACCTCAACACCGTCCCCCGGCCCGGCCTCCCGCCCCTGACGGCGCTGCGCGCGATCACCGCCGCCCCCGACCCCGGCGGCGAGGCCGCGCGGTGACCGGCGCCGAGGACGACCGGGACGTGACGCAGTTCGAATCGTGGGCCGCCACCTACGACAGCAGCCCGCTCCAGAAGCGCTACTTCCACCCCGTCCAGCGGGTGTTGCTGCACCACGCCGCGTCCGTGGCACCGGACCCGGCTCACGTGCTCGACATCGGCTGCGGCACCGGCTCCCTCCTGCGCCGGGCCCGCGCCGCGTTCCCCGGCAGCACGCTGATCGGGCTCGACCCCGCGCCCTCGATGCTCCGCGCCGCCCGCGCCCGGCACTCCGCCGCCGTCCGGTACGTGGCGGGCCGCGTCGAACAACTCCCGTTCCCTGACGCCGGCTTCGGGCTGGTGCTCAGCACCCTCTCCTTCCACCACTGGCGGGACCAGCGGCGGGGGCTCGCGGAGACCGGGCGCGTCCTGCGGCCCGGCGGGACCCTCGTCGTCGCCGACCACTTCGCCACCGGCTGGCTGCGGCCCGTCTTCGCGACGGCGGGAAAGCGCGACCGCATGCACACCCACCGCGAGGTGGACGCGATGCTGCGCGCGGTGGGCCTCACCCCCGCCGGCTGGCGGATCGCACACACCGTGACGGCCTTCCTCCACGGGAGCCGACACCGGGCCTGCGACCGGGCCTGCGGCCGGGCCTGCCACCGGCCGTTCCTGCCCCTGGTGGCCCTCTGCACGGCGACGAAGCCGCACGGCCCGGCCACGGGAGCCGGCTGAAGGACCCGCTGTCCGGTGGGGCGGCGCGGCGCGGCCGCCGGCAAGGTGGTGGTGCCGCACCCAGGATCAGCCGACACTGTCGCCCCGGCCCGCGGCCGCCGAGGATCGGGCCATGAAGCGATTCACGAACAAGACGGCCCTCATCACCGGCGGCACCAGCGGCATGGGCCTGGCCACCGCGGCCCGGCTCCTCGACGAGGGGGCGCACGTCGTCATCACCGGGCGCGACCAGGCCCGCCTCGACTCCGCCGCGGCCCACCTCGGCGCCGGGCCCGACCGGCTGCTCGCCGTCCGCGCCGACGTGGCCGCGCCCGCCGACCTCGACGGCCTCGTGCGGCGGACCGCGGCCTGGCGCGACGGTCTCGACGTGGTCTTCGCCAACGCCGGCGTGGCCGTCTTCCAGCCGACCCACGAGGTCACCGAGACGGACTTCGACCACGTCGTCGACGTCAACTTCAAGGGCGTCTTCTTCACCGTCCAGAAGGTGCTGCCGCTCCTGCGGGAGCGCGGCTCGATCGTCATCAACGCCTCCTGGACCCTGCACCGCGGGCTGGCCGCCGCCTCGGTCTACGCCGCGAGCAAGGCGGCCGTGCACAGCCTCACCCGGACCCTGGGCGCCGACCTCGCCCCGCGCGGCATCCGCGTCAACTCCGTCAGCCCCGGCTACATCGACACACCGATGTACCGCGACGTGATGCCCGACCCGGCGGTCGAGGCCCTCGTCGCCGCCGACATCCCCTTGCGCTCCCTCGGCAGTCCGCAGGACGTGGCGGCGGCCGTCGCCTTCCTCGCGTCGGGCGACGCCGCGTACATCACCGGCCAGGACCTCGTCATCGACGGCGGTCTCGTCGGCTCCGTACCCGTCGCGCGGGGCGACGCCCCCGCCTTCGGCTAGCGGTTGCCACGGGCTAGCGGTTCCCACGGAAATCGAGGGCCGCACAGCCGGACAAGCCAGGACGAAATGGCGGCAAAACCTAGTCGGCTCCCGGTTTCCGTGGACCCTTTGAACGATCAAAATATCGGGGGGTTAGCATATGAGCACCGCCTAGCTCGATCGAGAGATAAGCCTGTGACTGTCAACGACGACTCGTTCACTAACTGGAAGAACCGCGAAGAGATCGCGGAGTCCATGATCCCGATCATCGGAAAGCTGCACCGCGAGCGGGACGTCACGGTCCTGCTGCACAGCCGCTCCCTGGTGAACAAGTCGGTGGTCAGTATCCTCAAGACCCACCGGTTCGCCCGGCAGATCGCCGGAGAGGAACTCTCGGTCACCGAGACGCTGCCGTTCCTGCAGGCTCTCACCACGCTCGATCTCGGCCCCTCCCAGATCGACATCGGCATGCTCGCCGCGACGTACCGCACCGACGGCCGCGGCCTGACGGTGGCGGAGTTCACCGCCGAGGCCGTCGCCGGCGCCACGGGCCCCGACAAGATCGAGTGCCGTGAGCCGCGCGACGTCGTCCTCTACGGCTTCGGCCGCATCGGCCGCCTCGTCGCCCGCCTCCTCATCGAGAAGGCCGGCTCCGGCAACGGCCTGCGGCTGCGCGCCATCGTCGTCCGGCCGGGCGGCGGCCGGGCCGCCGACGACCTCGTCAAGCGCGCCTCGCTGCTGCGCCGCGACTCCATACACGGCCAGTTCCAGGGCACGATCACCGTCGACGAGGCGAACGGCACGATCATCGCCAACGGCAACGAGATCAAGGTGATCCACGCCGGCGACCCGACGGAGATCGACTACACGGCGTACGGCATCAAGAACGCCATCCTCATCGACAACACCGGCAAGTGGCGCGACCGCGAGGGGCTCTCGAAGCACCTGCGCCCCGGCATCGACAAGGTCGTCCTGACCGCGCCGGGCAAGGGCGACGTCCCCAACATCGTCCACGGCGTCAACCACGACACGATCAAGCCGGACGAGCAGATCCTGTCCTGCGCCTCGTGCACCACCAACGCGATCGTCCCGCCGCTGAAGGCGATGGCGGACGAGTACGGCGTCCTGCGCGGCCACGTGGAGACCGTCCACTCCTTCACCAACGACCAGAACCTGCTGGACAACTACCACAGCTCCGACCGCCGCGGCCGCTCGGCGCCGCTCAACATGGTCATCACCGAGACCGGTGCCGCCTCCGCCGTCGCCAAGGCGCTGCCCGGCCTCAAGGCGCCGATCACCGGCAGCTCCATCCGCGTCCCGGTGCCGGACGTCTCGATCGCGATCCTCAGCCTGCGGCTCGGACGCGAAACCACGCGCGAGGAGGTCCTCGACTACCTCCGCAACGTCTCGCTGACCTCGCCGCTCAAGCGCCAGATCGACTTCACCACCGCCCCCGACGCGGTGTCGAGCGACTTCATCGGCTCGCGCCACGCGTCGATCGTCGACGCCGGCGCGACCAAGGTCGACGGCGACAACGCGATCCTCTACCTCTGGTACGACAACGAGTTCGGCTACTCGTGCCAGGTCATCCGCGTCGTCCAGCACGTCTCCGGGGTGGAATACCCGACGTACCCGGCGCCGGTGGTCTGACGGGCTGAGTCGTTGATCCGCGACATCCCCGGCTGTGCACGCAGCGGTCTTCGTGCGGGGCGCGGAGCGTGACGAACGTGAGGTGGGGCCTTCCGTCGAGGGAGGGCCCACCTCACGCCCCTTTCTGCCCGGCAGCCGTGCAGGGCCCGGTGCATGGCCCGGCCGCCGGCCAGGGCCCTGCTGCCGGCACTGGCGTGGCCATCCGCTGTCTACGGAGTGCAGGCCGTCCTGGTCCTCCTGGTCTGGGCAGCACTGATCGGCTCGGCCGGTCTTGCCCGCGCCACGCGGCGGGCGTTGATCGCGTTCGCCCGCCGGCTTCTGAGGGTGCCGTTGCCGGCCCCAGCCGCCGCGCCCTCCGGCGCCGACCGTTGGCGGACTCCCCTCTGGCTGCTGTTGCACGTGGCGCTGGGGTGGGCGGGGGCGCTGACGAGCGGCGTGCTGGTCCTCATGGGGATCACGCTCCCCGGGGGCCGGCTCGATGCCGAAGCCGGGCTGAGCCTGTTCGGCCGGTCGCTGCGGTCCGACGGCGGGTGGCGGAGCTGGGTGCCGGGGCTCTGCTGCCTGTTGCTGGCTGCGGTCGTGTGCGTGGTGGTGACGAGCGTGCTGCGGTGGCTGGCGCCCAGGCTCGTGGGTCCTTCGTCGGCCGGGCGGCTCGCGCTGATGGCCGAGCGGGAGCAGCGCCTGGCGGCGGGGGAGGCGATCCTCTTCCCGGCGACCCTGCGCCGGATGGTCGCCGCCCGCCCGCTGGGCTCCGCCGAGGCGTTGCCGAGGGCGGCGCTGACGGAAGGGGAGGAGGAGGTGCTGCGGCTGATGGCCACCGGCCTGTCCAACCCGGAGATCGCGCAGTTGCTCATGGTGAGTCTGGAGACGGTGAAGACGCACGTCGGGAACGTGCTGACCAAGCTCGGCGCGCAGAACCGGACCCATGCGGTGGTGATCGCGTACGAATCGGGCCTGGTGGTGCCGGGGTTCACGGGGTGATGCGGTGCAGGGGGCGGAGCGGGGCGGCCGGCGTCGGGCGCGTCGTTTGCGGGGGACGGTGGCCGGTCGCGCAGTTCCCCGCGCCCCTTTCCGGGCGCGGGAACCGCATCAGTCAGCTCAGTCGTGTCCCGGTGACTCGTCGGGGAAGATCCTGGTGACGATCCTGCCGTCCGACGTCAGGTAGCCGTGGAGCATGGCCTCGCTGCTGAACGGGGCGGCGAGCGTGCCCCGGCCGTCGAGGGCGATGACCCCGCCCTTGCCGCCCAGAGCGGTCAGCCGGTCCATGACGACCTCGTGGGCCGCCGCCGTCACGTCCTTGCCGCCGAACTCGACGAGGTGGGCGATCGTCGCGGACGCCGCGCCCCGGATGAAGGTCTCGCCCTGCCCGGTGGCGCTCACCGCGACAACGCCGTTCTGCGCGTACGTGCCGGCGCCCACCACGGGGGAGTCCCCGACCCGGCCGGCCATCTTGTTCGTCATGCCGCCGGTGGACGTCGCCGCCGCGAGGTCGCGGCCGCGGTCGAGGGCGACGGCCCCGACCGTGCCCGTCAGGCCCTCCCGGCCCCTCTTGCCCGCGGGCTGCTTGGCCTTCATCAGCTCGTCCCAGCGCCGCTGCGTCCAGAAGTAGTCCTGGGTCACCGGAACCAGACCGCTGCGCGCGGCGAAGTCGTCGGCGCCCTCGCCCGCCAGCAGGACGTGCTTCGTCCGCTCCATCACCAGGCGGGCGGCGGAGACGGGGTTGCGCACGCCGCGGACCCCGGCGACCGCGCCGGTCGCCAGGTCCGAGCCGCGCATGATCGAGGCGTCCAGCTCGTGGCCGGCGTCCTCGGTGAAGACCGCTCCCTTGCCGGCGTTGAACAACGGGTCGTCCTCCAGCGAACGCACCGCCGCCTCCACCGCGTCCACACTGCTGCCGCCCCGCCGCAGCACCTTCTGCCCCGCGCGCAGCGCGTCCGCCAGCCCGGCGCGGTAGGCCCGCTCCTCCTCCGGGCCGGTGTCCTCCCTGCGCAGCGCACTTCCCGCGCCGCCGTGCACGGCCAGCACCACGCCCCGCGCGGCGGGCCCGGACGCGCCGGAACCGGCCACGGCCGAGGCGGCGCCGGGCCCGGGCGGGGGCAGCACGGCGACGACACCGGCCACCAGGGCGGCGAGCACGGGAACGGTCCACAGTCTCCGACGCACACGCATGAGCTCTCCTCGAAGGCGGGCGACACCTGTAGGGGACGATTTTTCACCCTGCCGGGGAGCGCGCGCGGGCGGAACGGCGAGCTGCGGAAACGGCCGGGAACGGCGGAGGATCGGCCGGACGCCCGGCACCGGCCACGGTGGGCCGCGCACCGCGGTGGGTAGCGGTTGTCCATGCGGATACCCCGGCCCACCGGGCCACCCAGCGCACCGCCGCCGGCCCCCGGCGACCCTTCCGTGCTCACGTCCCCGCTCAAGCGCGTCATCGGCCCGAAACTCCTGCTGCTCTTCGTCATCGGCGACATCCTCGGCACGGGCATCTACGCCACCACCGGCAAGGTCGCGGGCAAGGTGGGCGGCGCGCTGTGGCTGCCGTTCGTCATCGGGTTCCTCGTCGCGATGCTCAGCGCCGCCTCCTACGCCGAGCTCGTCGGCAAATACCCCAAGGCGGCCGGTGCCGCGCTCTACACCCAGAAGGCGTTCAAGGCGCCCTTCCTGACCTTCGTCATCGCCTTCATGGTGATGTGCTCGGGGCTGGCCTCGGCGAGCGCCGCGGCCCGCGCTTTCGGCGGCGACTACCTGGCGGAGTTCACGGACCTGCCGCCCACGCCCGTGGCGGTGGCCTTCGTCCTCGCGCTCGCCGCGCTCAACCTGCGCGGCGTCTCGGAGTCCGTCCGCACCAACGTCGTGCTGACCCTCGTCGAGCTCTCGGGCCTGCTGCTGATCATCGGCATCGGGGCCTGCGCCGTGCTCGCCGGTGACGGGGACGCCGCCCGCCTGGGTGAGTTCGACACCGGCGGCTCCGGGCACGCCGTCCTCACCGGGGTGCTGGGCGCGACGGCGCTCGGCTTCTTCGCCTTCATCGGCTTCGAGGACTCGGTCAACATGGCGGAGGAGACCAAGGACCCCGCCCGCACGTTCCCCCGCGCCATCTTCATCGGGGTCGCCGTCACCGGCACGGTGTACGTCCTGGTGGCCCTCGTCTCCTCGCTCCTGGTCGACCACCGCACGCTCCAGGCGTCCTCGGGCCCCCTCCTGGAGGTGGTGAAGGTGGGTTGGGGCGGCTTCCCACCGAAGCTGTTCTCCCTGATCGCGCTGTTCGCCGTCACCAACTCCGCGCTGATCAACCTGATGATGGCGTCGCGGCTCTGCTACGGCATGGCCAACGAGCGGATCCTGCCCCGGGCGATGGGCCGGGTCCTGGCCCGCCGCCGGACCCCGGTCGCGGGCATCGTGTTCGCCACCGCCCTCACCGTCGTGCTGACCTCGACGGGCCAGATCGCGGGGCTCGGTGACACGGCGGCGCTCCTGCTGCTGTGCGTCTTCGCCGTGGTGAACGTGGCGGTCCTCGTCCTGCGCCGGGACCGCGTGGCCCACCGGCACTTCCGCGCCCCCACCGCCCTGCCGGTCCTGGGCGCGCTCGCCGCCCTCGCCCTGGCGAGCCCGCTGGCCGACCGCCCCGCGGACGTCTACATCCGGGCGGGGGTGCTGATCGCGGTCGGCATCGCGCTGTGGGGGGTGAACCGGGTGGTGCTGCGGGCTGCCGTGCGTGACGAGTGAGCGGCGGCCGGGCGCACGTGGAGCGGCCGGGGGCCGCCGTGGCCCTGTGCTTCCGGGGTGTGCCCGCACGACGGCCGCCCCGCACGACGGCCGTCCCGCACGTCAGCCGGCTTGCACGTCAGCCCGTCCGGCCGCGTGCCCGCACGACGGCCCGCCCGCACGGGCAGCCCGCTCAGGCCGCCGCGCTGAACAGCTGGGTCCGGTGGGTGCTCGCCTGACCTCGCGTGACGAGTGAGCGGTGGCCGGGCGCACCTGGAGCGGCCCGGGGCCGCCGTGGGCCCTGGGCCTCCGGGGTGTGCCCGCACGACGGCCGCCCCGCACGTCAGCCGGCTTGCACGTCAGCCCGCCCGCACGGGCAGCCCGCTCAGGCCGCCGCGCCGAGCAGCTGGGTCCGGTAGGTACCCGCCCGACCGCGAGTGACGAGCGAGCGGTGGCCGGGCGCACTTGGAGCGGCCCGGGGCCGCCGTGGGCCCTGCGCTTCAGGGGTGTGCCCGCACGACGGCCCGCCCGCACGGGCAACCCGCACGGGCACCCCGCTCAGGCCGCCGCGCCGAACAACTGGGTCCAGTAGGCACCCGCCTGACCCCCGCCGGCGAAGCCGACCCCTAGGTGGGTGAAGTCCGGCTTGAGGATGTTGGCCCGGTGGCCCGGGCTGTTCATCCAGCCGCGGACCACCTCGGCGGCGGAGCGCTGGCCGCAGGCGATGTTCTCGCCGATGCCCCGGTGCGCGCAGCCCGCGGCGGCGGCCCGGTCCCAGGGCTGTCCGCCCCCGGGGGAGGTGTGGGAGTAGAAGCTCCGCGCCACCATGTCGGCGCTGTGCGCCTGCGCGGCGGCCGTGAGCCGCGGGTCGGGCGCCAGGGGGCGGAGCCCGGCCGCCGCCCGTTCGGCGTTGGTGAGGGCGAGGACCTCCGCCGCGGTCCGCGCCAGGCCGTCCGCGGTGAACGGCCGGGCCCACAGCGCCGTCCAGTACACCGTGCCGGAGCGGTCGTCGGCGGCGTGGGCGGCCCCCACCTCGGTGAGGGAGGGGTCCCGCGGGGGACGGCTCAGGTCCGGGTCGTCCAGGCAGTAGGCCCAGAACTCCTCCGCGGTGCGGGGGCCGGAGACCAGGGCCTCCGCGATGCCCAGGTAGGCGTAGCCGCCCGCGGTGACCCGCTGGAAGACCGACGTGCCGTCGTCTCCCTCGGTGCCGAGCCGGCCCCGCCGGGCCATGGCCGTGGCATGGGCCCGGGCCGCCGCCGTGAGCGCCGGGTGCTCGGCCACGGGCGGAGCTCCGGCCCGGGCCCGCGCGGTGCTTACGAGGACGGCGAAACCGGTGGGGGCCGCGCCGTCGTCCGCGACCTCCACCCCGAAGTCGCGGGCCACGCCGGCCAGCCCGTCCGCGTACCCCTGGCCGAGGGCCCGCAGCTTCCAGGCCCCGCCGCGCCGGTATATCTCCGCGAGCAGCAGCACCGTCTCGTGCGTGGGGCGCGGCGGGGTGAAGCGGGCGAGGGGCCGCTGCCCGCCGCCCGTGACGGACAGGGTGGGGGCGGGCAGGCGGCCGAGCGGGCTGCCGGGGTCGGCGGGGCTGACGACCACGGTCACGCGGCTCGCCCCGGCCCGCAGCCGCGCCCGGTCCAGGGTGATCACGTCGGCGCGCAGGCGGGTGCCGGGCGCCTCCGGCTGGTTGTAGAAGACGAAGTCGCCGTCGCCGGTGACCTTCCCGTCGTCGCCCGTGATGAGCACCGAGAGATCGAACGGCCCCGGTACGGACAGCGACAGGACGCCGTCCGGCAGGGGCACGTTTCCGCCGGCGACCAGCTCGCTCATCGGCACCACCCGTCCAGGCCCTCGGATTCCGGCGCCGGGGGAGGGGCGGCGCTGTCCGGAGAACGCGGCCGGGGGCGCGGCGGTTCCCGCAGGCCCGGGGCGGAGCCGGGCAGGGGAACGCGACCCCGCCGCCGGGACCGTGACCCGAAAGTTTTATGCAACTCATTGCACAATCGCGTTCGCGTGCTCTAGAACTGAGGTGACGACCCTGCGCGAGGAGCCACCCGATGAGCCCGTACCCGCACCTGCTGGCCCCGCTCGACCTGGGGTTCACCACCCTCCCCAACCGAGTGATCATGGGATCGATGCACGTCGGGCTCGAAGAGGCGCCCCGCGGCTTCGAGCGGATGGCCGCGTTCTACGCCGCCCGGGCCCGCGGCGGCGCGGGGCTGATCGTCACCGGCGGCATCGCCCCCGACGAGCGGGGCCGCCCCTGGGCGGGCGGGGCCAAGCTCACCACCCGGGAGGAAGCCGCCGAGCACACGGCCGTGACCGCCGCCGTGCACCGCGAGGGAGGCAGGATCGCCCTCCAGATCCTGCACTTCGGCCGCTACGCGCACCACCCCGGCCTGGTGGCACCCAGCGCGATCCAGGCACCCATCAGCCCGTACACCCCGCACGCCCTCACCGGCGACGAGGTCGAGGAGACCGTCGAGTCGTTCGTGCGGACGGCGGAGCTGGCCCGCCTCGCCGGCTACGACGGGGTGGAGATCATGGGCTCCGAGGGGTACCTGATCAACGAGTTCATCGCCCCGGCGACCAACCACCGCACCGACCGCTGGGGCGGCTCGTACGAGAACCGGATCCGCTTCCCCGTGGAGATCGTCCGCCGCACCCGCGAGCGCCTGGGACCGGACTTCATCCTCGTCTACCGGCTGTCCATGCTCGACCTGGTGCCGGGCGGCTCCTCCCTGGCGGAAGTGATCACGCTGGCCCGGGAGATCGAGGCCGCCGGCGCCACGATCATCAACACCGGCATCGGCTGGCACGAGGCCCGCATCCCCACCATCGCGACCTCCGTGCCGCGCGGCGCCTACAGCTGGGTGACGCACAAGGTCATGGGCGCGGTCTCCGTCCCCCTGGTGACCGGCAACCGCGTCAACACCCCCGAGGTGGCCGAGCAACTGCTCGCCGAGGGCCGGGCCGACCTGGTGTCCATGGCCCGCCCCTTCCTCGCCGACCCCGACTTCGTCGCCAAGGCCCGGCGGGGCAGGGCCGACACCATCAACACCTGCATCGGCTGCAACCAGGCGTGCCTCGACCACACCTTCAGCGGGAAGATCACCTCCTGCCTGGTCAACCCGCGCGCCTGCCACGAGACCGAGCTCGTCCTCTCGCCGGTCCGCCGCCGCAAGCGCGTCGCCGTCGTCGGCGCCGGCCCCGCGGGCCTGGCCTGCGCGGTCACGGCGGCCGAGCGCGGCCACACGGTCACCCTCTTCGACGCGGCCGGCGAGATCGGCGGCCAGCTCACCATCGCCCGGCGGGTCCCCGGCAAGGAGGAGTTCGGCGAGACCCTGCGCTACTTCCGCACCCAGCTCGACTACCACGGCGTCGACGTCCGGCTGGACACCCCCGTCACCGCCGAGGACCTCGCCGGCGGCCGGTACGGCGACTTCGACGACATCGTCGTGGCCACCGGCGTCACCCCCCGCACCCCTGACACCCTCGGCATCCCCGGCAGCGACCACCCCAGCGTCCTCGGCTACCTCGACGTCCTGCGCGACGGCGCCGAGGCCGGCGGCCGGGTCGCCGTCATCGGCGCGGGCGGCATCGGCTTCGACGTCGCCGCCCACCTCACCGACAGCGGCGACGGAGCGAGCCTCGACCCCGCGACGTACTTCCGCCGGTGGGGCGTCGACACCGGCTACCGCGGCCCCGGCGGGCTCGCCGAGCCCCGGCGGCCGAAGCCACCCCGCACCGTGCACCTGCTCCAGCGCAAGGCCGCCAAGGTCGGCGCCGGACTGGGGAAGACGACCGGCTGGATCCACCGCACCGAGCTCCGGCACCGCGGCGTCACCATGGTCGCCGGGGCGCGGTACGACCGCATCGACGACGCGGGCCTGCACCTGACCGTCGACGGCACCTCCACCGTCCTGCCCGTCGACACCGTGGTGCTGTGCACCGGGCAGGAACCGCGCCGGGACCTCTACGACGGCCTCCTGGCCGCCGGGCGCACGGCCCACCTCATCGGCGGCGCCGACGTGGCCGCCGAGCTCGACGCGAAACGGGCGATCCGCCAGGGAACCGAGCTGGCCGCGGCCCTCTGACCGGCCCCACCGCTCCTTAGGATGCGCACATGTCCCTCCCGCACGCGATCCTCACGGCCCTCCTCGAAAAGCCCTCCTCCGGGCTGGAGCTGACCCGCCGCTTCGACAAGTCGATCGGCTACTTCTGGTCCGCCACCCACCAGCAGATCTACCGCGAGCTGGGCAGGCTGGAACGGGCGGGGCACATCCGCGCCCTGCCCTGCGAGGTGCCCACCCGCGGGCAGAAGAAGGAGTACGAGGTCCTGCCCGCGGGCCGGGCGGAGCTGACGGCCTGGGTGTCCGGCGCCGAGGACCCGAGGCCCGTCCGCGACCCGCTCCTGCTGCGGCTGCGCGCGGCGGCCATGGTCGGCGCCGGGGGCCCCGAGGGCCTCGGTGCCGAGCTGCGCCGGCACCTTGAGCTGCACCGCGCCCAACTGGCGGAATACGCGCGGATCGAGGAGCGGGACTTCCCGCCGGGGCGTGACACCGGCGAGGACCGGCTGCGCCACCTCGTGCTGCGCGGCGGGATCGGCCTGGAGGAGTCCTGGGAGCGGTGGCTCACCGAAGCGCTCGCCGTCGTCGAGGCGCTGGAGGACGGGACGGCGGACGGGGCCGGGTCCGGGTCCGGAGGCTGACCGTCCGGGGCCGGCCCGGACCCGTGCCCGGGCCGCCGGTCAGGGAGCGGGCGTCGGGCCTTCCATCTGCTCGCTGATCCACTGGATCGGCCCCAGCCCCATGCTCGGGACGTAGGTGGCGGCGTCGTGCTTTCCGCCCGGTATCTCCCGCAGGTAGGTATGGATCGGCCCCTTGTTGCCGAAGGACTTGATGAACCCGTTGACCGCGTTGATCGTGATCGGGTCCTCCCGGGTGCCGACCTGGAAGGCGAGGTAGACGTCCGGCCCCTTGCGGTCGATCAGCTGCTGGGCGAGCACCTCGGGGTTGTTCTCCCGCTTCTCGCTCTCGTGCCCCTTCCACAGGGGCGAGTCGGGGACGATGTCCGGGCCGGAGGCGATCACGGTCTTGAACCGGTCCGGGTGCTTCAGCACGGCCTTGAGCCCCGCGAAACCGCCGGAGGAGGAGCCCATGAACGCCCAGCCGTCACGCGACTTCAGCGTGCGGAAGTTCTGCTTCATCAGATCCGGGACGTCCTCGGTCAGCCACGTGCCCATCTTCGGCTGACCGGGAATGTCGCTGCCGTCCCAGTACGTCCCGTTGCCCTTGGGGTTGAGCACCGGCATGGCGAGGAGGAAGGGCTTGCTCTTGCCCTGCTTGTACCACTTGGTGATGCTCGACTGGAGCTTGAGGTTGGTGCCCATCCAGTAGTTGTTCGGCCAGCCGGGGCCGCCGGGCAGCGCGACCATCACGGGGAAGCCGCTGTTGGCGAACTTCGGGTCCTCGTACTCCTTGGGCGCCCAGACCCATACCTTCCCGGTGAAGCCGGACTTCTTGCCCTCCAGGGTCACCACGCCGATGCGGGTGCCGTCCCCCAGCGTGTCGGCGATCTTGAAGTTCGCCTTGGGGCCGGTCGGCATCAGGTGCCGCGTCTCCACCTGCTGCGCACCGCTCGCCCCGCCGGCCTGCCCGCCCTCGCCCGCCCCGGCCGCGGGCCGGTCCTGACCGAAGCTCACGGGCTTGCCCTTGTCCGTGAAGGGCGGGATCTCGAAGTGGCTCATCACGGGCCAGGCGATCAGGCCCAGCGCGGCGGTGGACGCCACCGCGACCACCCATCTCTTGGTTCTGGATGCGCGGGGGCGGCCCTGGGGCACGTAGGCCCCGCCAGGTGACTGTGTCATCGCGTCGCTCCGGACGATGCTGCTGCCCCGAAGGACATGACGGTCTGTTTTCGTCCATGTGGATGGACAACCAGCCTCCCAGGTTCCGTATCTTCCCCGTGAACTGGACTACAGAGGGATGTGGCGGGAGCCTTGCCCCCCGGCTGCCCCGGAGTGCCCCCGTGAGCCGTATCAGGGGGCGCCCGGCGCGCGGACTAGGGCAGATGCCTATGCAAGGGGAAGCGAATGCGCTGCGCGCTCCCAACACACCTACGTAAAGTATGGTTTTCGTTTTTGCCGTCCTGCGGGGAGGGCAACACCCAGCCAGGCCCTCGGGCCGGAGCGGGTACGGCCGGTTCCGGCCGTACCGGGGCAGGGCGGGCCGGTGGTCCGCCACGAGGTGGGAGGGGGAGGTCTGCGATCGAAGTGCTCTGCCAGTCCGCCGGGGAGGCGGCAGTCGCCGCGCACACCTGGCCGTCGCCGAGGCCACAGGCCGGGCGCCGGCGTGACACCGGAAGCGAGACCGGATCGGCACGGCCCCGAAGGAGGCTGGCCTCGATGCCCCAGGACGTACACCTGGACATACCGTTCCCCACGAAGACCAACCCGCACGTGGAAACGGCACAGGCGCGCAACGAGGAGTGGCTGATCTCCACCGGGCTGCTCAGCAGCCGCCGCAACCTCGACCGCTACCGGACCTGGCGGATCGCCTGGCTCGCCGCGGGCTTCCTCCCCCATGAGCGGGAGGAGGACCTGACCTTCGGGCTGGCGGTCCAGAGCTTCTTCTTCTTTTTCGACGACCTCTTCGACGGCAGCCTGGGCGAGGACCCCGTCGCCACGTACGAGATCTGCCACCAGATGGCGGCCCTCACCCGCCATGGCTCGGGCGGGTCCGGAATCACCCCTTCCTTCCCACTGGCCCGCATGTGGTGCACCCTGTGGCGCCGCGCCCAGGCGGGGATGTCACCCGCCTGGCGGGGGCGGGCGATCCGGCACTGGGAGGAGTACTTCCTGACCTACGTCTCGGAGGCCGTCAACCGCAAGAGCAACACCTCCCTGCGCATGGACGCGTACCTCAAGCTGCGCCGGGACGGCATCGGCAGCCAGGTGGTCCTGGACATCTCCGAGCGGTGCGGGCATTACGAGGCACCGCCGGAGATCCACCAGAGCATGTGCATGCTGGAGGCCAGGGACATCACGGCCGAAGTGGTCACCCTCACCAACGACCTGCACTCCCTGGAGAAGGACCTGGCGAACGGCGAACCGAACAACGCCGTGCAACTGCTGCGCCAGGAGCACGGCTGCTCGCAGGAGGAGGCGATAGGGCGCTTGCAGGAGATGGTCAGCCTGCGCACCGCCCGCTTCCAGCAGCTGGTGGCCGAGGCCGACCGGCTCTGCGACACCTTCGGGTTCTCCCTGGAGCAGCGGGTCAACACCCACCGCTTCCTGGACGCCAACCGGGCCTGTATGCGGGGCAACTACGACTGGAGCAGGACCAGCGACCGCTACAGCAGGGTCGGCGTCCTGCACGTCACGCGCTCGCCCCGCATCGAGGACGTCATAGCCCAGACCGCCGAATGAGGCCGCCCGCCGGATAAGACCGCCCGCTGATGGAGACCGCCCACCGGCTGAGGCTGCTGCCGGACCGCGGCAGCAGCCTCGTGCACCCGGCGCAGGGACCGCTCGCCCCCTTCACCCCCGGCCCGCCGCCGGGCGGCGCCAGGAGCGTGTCCCAGTAACGGGTAAGCGGTCAGCTGACCGTGATCGATGGGATCGGTCGCGGTCGTTCTGTCGGCGCCTGAGGGCTGTCGTCGAGGTTCAGCCTGCCGGTCGTGCGGCCCGGCAGGGCCGTGACGGGGCCGGGAGGCCCGGCCGGTCAGCCGGCCAGGGCGGTGAGTCCGGTGGTTCCGGCATGTCAGAAGATCTTGCGGAGGTTGTGGCAGGCAGCGAGCAGGCGCCACTCGCCGCGGGCGCCGTCTTCGCCGCGCAGGAGGAGTTGGCGGTCGTTCTGGCAGGTCATGATCTGTCCGAAGACTGGTTCGACGACGGCCTGGGCGTTGTATGCCTGGATGTAGGCGCCGTCGCTGTTCTTCATGATCCGCGAGTCGGGGTCGGTGAAGTTGGCCTGGGCCTTGGGTTTGGGGATTGCTTTCGCGGCGGCCGTCTCGCCGGCGTCGGGAAGTCCGGTCCCTGGCCGGCGGCCAGGAACCGGAACGCGATGTCGTCGGCGCACCTGCGCTCGATCGCCCGTGAGGAGCGGACCCGGTGGTGTAGCCGTAGATCAGCAGCCGCAGCATCAGCCGAGGGTCGTAGGCGGGTAGCCGCGCTTCGCGGTGTAGTCGGCCAGGACCGGTCCCAGGTCCAGGACCTCGTCCACCAGGTCGGCGACGAACCGGGCGAGGTGGTCCTGCGGTAGCCGGCCGTCCAGCGACGGGGGCAGCAGCAGGACCTGGTGCGGGTCGAACGCCCTGAACCGCTTGGCCACCGGCATCGGACGGCCCTGCGGCTGCCTCTTCTCGACCGGCCCGACCGCGAACAGCCCATCCCCATCACGCATACCGGGATTGTCCGGCACGTATAGTTACCAACCGAGGCAGGCCCCGACGGTTGCAATTCAGCGGGGCCGCCGACACCGGTCCGGAGGTTTCCCTGCGCTGTCCCCCAACGCTCGCCGAGGCCGGCAGGAGTCCAGGTGGCTTCAGCGGGGTGTCTGGGAACGGAAGCTGTGGCCGAGCTCGGGGCCGAGTCCGTAGTAGTGGCGGAAGTTGTAGATCAGCGGGCTCCACCTGGCCGGGTCGACGTGCTGAGAGCCGGGGACGACGATGCGCGGATCGGCGTGGACCTTGAGCACCTGGGCTTCGACGATGAGGAACACGCCGGAGACGTCGGGCTGGACCCGGGCGGCACGGGCCTCCAGTTGCAGGGGGCATTCGGCGACCCGGGGCGGCCGGACCAGCGCGGAGGGCTCAGGTCGCAGCCCGGCGGCCGCGAACTTGTCCCGCTCGGATCGGAAGGCGCCCTGCTTGTCCACGGGCACGGGGGTGCGCCCGGTGAGCGGCGCGAGCTGTTCCACCGCCGGCCACTGGGTCGGCGCGGGCAGGTTGATCACGAGCTCGGGCCGGCTGCGGAGGTTGTGCGCGGTCTGCCCCTCGACCCCCACACCCAGGACGACCACCTGACCCAGTGCCCAGGCCGAGGAGATCGGCGCGAGATTGAAGGAGCCGTCCTCGTTCTCCGTGGAGAGCAGCACGACGGGTGTTCCGAAGTACAGGATGCTTGGTGTGATGGTCACATGGTCCGCCGAGGTGTCGGCGGGCGCGCTGTCCGGCGTCAGGGTGTTCATGGGACCCGACGGTAGGGCGGAGAAGCTTCGGCGCGCGCCGAAGGATCCCCGGTGGATGATGGACGGTGATGAACAACCGTGACGCGCATGCCGAAGGCCCGGACCTGGCCGCCCTGGCCGGTCTCCTGGCCGACAACACCCGCGCAGGATTCTGCCTCGCGCTGCTGGACGGCCGGGCCTGGACCGCGACCGAGTTGGCCCGCCATGCCGGGGTGGCCGCCTCGACTGCGACTGAGCACTTGAACCTCCTTGTCGCCGGAGGATTGCTGGCACAGGAGCGTCAGGGCCGTCATCGCTACGTTCGCCTGGCCGACCCCGCCACGGCGGAACTGATCGAGAACCTTGCCTCAATGGCGCCTCTACGACCCACCCCGCCCCACTCACTGCCGGCTGTCAACCGCAGCCGGGCGCTGGCCCGCGCCCGCACTTGCTACGACCACCTCGCCGGCGCCCTCGGGGTCGCGATCACCACGGCCATGACCGATCGGGGACTACTCGACTGGGAGCATGGACTGACGCTCACCGGCAACGGGACCGCCTGGCTGAACGAGCTCGGCATCACCCTTCCGCCCGACAAGCGGCGTCCGCCTGTCCGCTCATGCCTGGACTGGACAGAACGCCGCCCCCACCTGGCCGGCACCGTCGGTGCCGCCGTATGCCGGCATGCCTTCGACTCCGACTGGATCACTCAGATCGGCACCAGCCGCGCCGTCGTTCTCACCGACACCGGCCGGCGCGCCCTCCGGGACCACCTCGGCCCGTCCGACGATTGGTCCGTTACTGACCCACGCTCCTAGCCGGTGAAGAAGTCGACGAGAAGCATGTCCCGGGTGCCGAAGTCGGTGCCCGGGGCGGGGCGGATGGGGGAGACGCCGTGCAGGACGCGGCGGTCGTCGAGGACGACGGTCTCCAGGGGCCGGGTGAGCACGGCCCGGTGGACGGGCTGTTCGCGCAGGTCGTACAGGCACGACTCGGCGCCCCGGACGTCCTGGCGGCGGATGAGGACCTGGGCTACGTAGCAGTGCCCGTCCTGGTGGACGCCCTCCGGGGCGGGGTGGCCCTCGGCGCCGGCGGTGGCGGTGACCCGGATCTGGTGGACCCCGCAGGTGTCGATCCCGGCACGCGGGCCCGGCAGGTGGTCCCAGAGGGTCCGTACGAGCGTGCGCAGGACCTCGCCCCGCGCCACGTCCTCGCGCAGCGGCGCGAACAGGCGCGGCACCCCGCCGTGCACCTTGTTCACCGACCGGTCCTGGAAGAAGACGCCGTGCGGAAGCGGAGCCAGGTGACCACCGGTGAAGCGGAAGGTGCCGTAACGGCGGAAGCGGTAGGGGGACGCGGTGTTCAGATGGGTGTCGGCCGGCAGGTCGTGCCAGGACCCGGTGAACTCGCCGAGGCGTTCGGGGGCGATGCCGGCGAGCGCGGACGTGAGGGTTCCGGGGCCGAGGTGGACAAAGGGCGGCGGCTCCGGTGTGGCCGGTTCCGGTACATCCGGGAGCCGGGACGCGGTGGCGGGCTGGTCCGGCGCGTGCGGTGGCCGTGAGCTCATGTCGTTCCTTGCCTTCGTACGGGCCTGGGCACGGGCCCGGTTCGGGCCCGCGCGGGTGGCGTCAGCTCCGGGGCCACCGGGCGGGTGAACCCCTTGTCGACAGTAGGCTGACAGCCGGCCGTCCTGGCCGGAATGCGCTGAACGACGGTGCGGGTGACCGCATTCACCGTCCGTACGCAGTCTTGACGGGCGTCAGGGAAGGCGGACGACCTGGGCCCCCCAGGTGAGCCCGGCCCCGAACCCGAGGAACAGCGCGAGGCCGCCGCTGCCGACGGCGCCCGATTCGCGCAGCCGGGCCACGGCGAGCGGCACGGAGGCGGCGGAGGTGTTGCCCGCGTGCACCACGTCCTGGGCCACCACGACGTGCGGCGGCAGGGCGAGCCGCTCGGCGACGGTGCCGATGATCCGCAGATTGGCCTGGTGGGGGACGAACGCGTCGAGGTCGGACGGGCTCACGCCCGCGGCGTCGAGGGCCCGGCGGGCCACCTTGGGCATCTCCTCGATGGCCCAGCGGAACACCTCGGGCCCGGCCATGCGCATGGTGGGCCAGCCGGCGCCGGGGTCGTCGCGGTAGCCCAGCCAGTCGGCCGAGTGGGCGATGAGGTCGCCCCGGCTGCCGTCGGACCCCCAGACCACCGGGCCGATGCCCGTCTCCTCGGCCGGGCCCACCACCATCGCCCCCGCCCCGTCGGCGAACAGGATGGCCGCCGAGGGGTCCTCGGGGTCGACGATGTCGGTCATCTTGTCGGAGCCGATCACGACCACGTACCGGGCGGAGCCGTCGCGCACCATCGACGCCGCCAGCGCCAGGCCGTAGCAGAACCCCGCGCACGCCGCGTTGAGGTCGAAGGCCGCCGGGGCCCGGGTGCCGAGCCGGTGGGCGATCTCGGTCGAGGCGCCGGGGCTCTGCCGCAAGTTGGACATGGAGGCCAGCACGACCGCGTCGAGCCGGTCGGGCTCGACCCCGGCGTCGGCGGCCGCCTTCCGCGCGGCCTCCACCGCCATCTCCACCACGCCCTCGTCGGCGGCGGCGTAGCGGCGCTCCACGATGCCGGTACGGCGTTGGATCCACTCCGCCGTACGGCCGGTGCGGGCGGCCACCTCGTCATTGGTCACGACCCGGTGCGGACGGTACGCCCCGATCCCCAGAATCCCTACGCCCTGTTCGGCAGTTCGCTGTATCTGCATGGCAATACCAACCTCGGTCCGTCCTGGTTGCTGGGCCTCGCGCGGCCGTCTCGGTGGATCTGCGGGGACGTGCGTTCACACCACTAACGGGATCCGGGCCCGGTGGCATTGACAGAAGGGGCGGCTTTGTCCACGGTCCGCCGGATGGCACGCACCGTGTTCGTCCATTGCGTGAAATCACGCGAGCCCGGGCGGACGTAAACATTCCGCGTCGCTGGAGTAACAGAGATATCGAGGGACAACTGCGGTAACAGAGAAGGCCGTCGGAATCCGGCCTTCCGGGCCACCGCGGCGCAGGGCGCCCACATCGAGGTCATGATCGGCTCATGGTCGGCTCACAGCCGACAACAGGCCATAAGGAGAAGGGGAAAGGCCGGATCGGGCCTGTGAATACATTGCGGCGCCGGGTTTTCACCCAGGGATGTGTGATCCGCTGTGACCCTTGTCGTGCCGCGCATACAGGCCCCCCCAAGCCAGAACGTGAGCTACTCGCGGTGAGACTATCTCCGGCCGTGTCGGCCTTCGCAACCCACTGCGGTGCGGTCGTCGAGTGTTGAACGTCACGCCGTTTCGAGGGTTCGGAGTTTCGTGACGCGGGTCACAAAAATATTTGCTTGCTAGCTGACGCGCGGCCCTTCTACGGTCAAACACGTGATCCAACTCCACACAATGACTGGCCTGTTGTCGACGATCAGGCTCCGCCACTGCACGGTGTTCGCCGGTCCCGGCAGCAACCGCCGGCCACGGGTGAGAGCGGTGAACACATGACGAACACCACGACACCGGTGTCCCCCCTGGCTCTCCTGCGAAAGCCCGCAGGAGAGCCCATCGACGCCGGAACACACCTGAACGGCTTCGGCGGATTCCACGGCGGCCTCGCTCTCGCACTCCTGACCTCGGCAATGCGGGGCGAGGCGGCCGGACTTCCGCTGCAAAGCGTCACCGCGCGCTTCGACCGTCCCATCGGCGCGGAGTTCCGGGTGGAGACCTCGAAGATCCGGGCCGGGCGGAGCATCACGGTATGCGCCGCCCGCGCGGTGTCCGGCAAGGGAATTCACGTGGACGCCACGGCGGTCCACGGGACGCCCGCACCGTCCACCTGGCAGCCCTTCGCACCGGCCGCCCCGGTGGCACCGCCGCCCGAGGAATGCGAAATTTTCGCCATTCCCCCGGAGTTCGTGCCGATTTCCGCATACATGGAGATCCGCCCGGTCGGCACCGCCCGCCCTTACAGCGGCGGCGCCGAGCCGGAACTCACCGCGTGGATACGCCTCCTGGGGGACGAAGAGCCCCCGGACACCGCGCGTTTCATTTTCCTGATGGACGCACTGGCACCGTCCTACGCGGCGGTGCTCTCGACGCTGGCCGCGGTACCCACGGTCGAACTCACCGTCCGGCCCAGCGCGAACCTCGTCCGCGCCGCCTCGCCGTGGATCCTGCTGCGCGCCACGACGCGCTCGGCGAGCGCCGACGGGTGGGTGGACGAGCAGCTCGACGCCTGGGGCCCGGACGGCACCCACCTGGGCTCGGCCCGGCAGCTCCGCGTCGTCCGCGCGGGCTGACGTCACCGCGGGCGCGCGGGAACCACCAACGGAACGCGGATCCCGGTCACGGGATCCGGAACATCGGGGGCACTGTGGATCACAAAGCAGGGTGGGCTCGCACGTCGTTGCCCACGTCCTTGCCCGCAATACTCGACTACCGGGCCGCCCTGCCACGGCAGTTGGCGTTCCGCTTCCTGCCCGACGGCACGAGCGAGACGGCCGTGGACTGGAGCTACCAGGACCTGGCCGCCCACGCCGGCCGCGTCGCCGCGGAGCTGCTCCGCCGGCAGGCCACCGGGCGCCGCGTCGTCCTGGCCCTGGACCCCGGCCTGCACTACGTCGCGGCCCTCTTCGGGATCTTCCAGGCCGGCGCCACGGCGGTGCCCTCCTTCCCGCCGACCGGCAAGCGGGCCGTGGCGCGCTTCGCCTCGATCGTCGAGGACTGCGCGCCCGAGGTGATCATCGCCGACACCCGCCTGGCCAAGCGGGTCGAGCAGTTCGAGGCGGAGCTTCCCGCGGGGGTGGCCCGCCCGGGGTGGATGTTCGTCGACGACGCGTTCTTCGACGGCGAGCCCGGACCCGAGGCGCCGCGGGTTCCGGTGACCGAGCCGGCGCTGTTGCAGTACACCTCCGGTTCCACCGGGGACCCCAAGGGGATCGTGCTCAGCCACGACAACCTCGTGAGCAACTGCGTGGCCCTCGAAGAGAACATGGGGTACGAGCCGGACCGCGTCGGCTGCACCTGGCTGCCGCCGTACCACGACATGGGCCTGATGGGCACGATCATGCTCGCGGTCCACGGCGGCTGGCCCCTGGTGCTGATGTCCCCGGCGCACTTCGTCCAGCAGCCCTACCGCTGGCTCAAGGCCGTCACCGACCACAAGGTGACCATCTCGGTCGGTCCCAACTTTGCGTTTGACCTGTGCACGACCAGTGTGACGGACGAGGAGCTGGCCACCCTGGACCTCGGCAGCCTGCGGCAGGTCTTCTGCGGATCCGAGCCCGTCTCCCGGGCCACGATGGACGCCTTCCTCGAACGGTTCGCGGCGTGCGGCTACGACGAGACCGCGCTCATCCCCTGCTACGGCCTGGCCGAGGCGACCCTGTACGTGTCGGGCAAGGCCACGGGCACCGCGGTGCGCACCGAACGGCTGGACAAGGCCGCCCTGGAGAACGGTCTGGTGCGCCGCACCGAGGCCCCCGGGACGGACGGGGTGGCGCGAATCGTCAGCTGCGGCGCCGTCGCCGAGGGGCACGAGGTCGTCATCGTCGATCCGGAGAGCCGTCGTCCGGTGGAAACCGGTCACGTCGGCGAGGTCTGGGTCAGCGGCCCGAACGTCGCCCAGGGCTACCTGGGCAGGCCGGGACCGACCGCGGAGACCTTCACCGCCCACCTGGCGGGTTCGGAAAATGAACGCACCTTCCTGCGGACCGGCGACCTCGGCTTCCTGCTCGACGGGGAGCTCTTCATCACCGGGCGCCTCAAGGACCTCATCGTCATCGCCGGCCGCAATCTCTACCCGCAGGACATCGAGCGCACCGTTCAAGGGGCCCACGGGAAGCTGCGCGGTTCCGCCGTGTTCTCCGTGGCCGGCGAGAGCGGCGAGGACCTGGTCGTGGTGACCGAGTTCCGCGGCACCGCCCGGCAACTGGCGCTGGAGATCGACGAGGTGCTGGAGGCGGTGATCGCCTCGGTGACCGCCGAGCACGGCGTCCGGCCGGCCGATGTGCACGTCGGGCCGGTCGGCGCGATCCCCATGACAACCAGCGGCAAGGTCCGCCGGAACGCGACACGGAAGGCCTACGTCCAGGGATCGCTGAAGAAGCTGGCCCTGGCCACCGACGACGAGCCGCTGTCCGTGCGGTGACGGGAGCCCACCATGACTGTTTCCCCCGAGACTTCCCCCGAGGCTTCGCCCGAGACCTCACCCGGCACCCCGGCCGCCGCCTCCCCGGGCGCCCCGGCCGCGGCGCCGGACACCGACGCCTCCGCCCGCAGGCTGGCGTACCTCACCGTGGGGGTGCCCACCCTCGGGTTCGCCGGAGCGGTGGTGTTCGCCTTCACCTACGGCTTCACCGCCGTCGACATCGGCCTGCTCGTCGGCATGTACCTGCTGACCTCGCTGGGGGTGGAGGGCGGCTTCCACCGCTTCTTCTCCCACCTGTCCTTCGCGGCCAAGCCCGGCGTCACCGCGTTCTGGGGCATCGCCGGGAGCATGGCCGCCCAGGGCCCCGTCGTCTTCTGGGTGGCCACCCACCGCCAGCACCACGCCTTCACCGACCGCGACGGCGACCCGCACTCGCCGCGGCCCCGTGAGGACGGCCGCCGGTTCCCCCGGGCCCGCGGCCTGTGGCACGGCCACGTCGGCTGGCTGTTCACCGTCCGCCGGCAGAACTGGAGCAAGTACGTACCGGACCTGATGAAGAACCGGCTCGTCATGAAGATCAACGAGTACTACTTCGTCTGGGTCCTGCTGGGCCTGGCCCTGCCCGCCCTGCTCGGATGGGCGCTGACCGGCGGCACCGCCCGCGGCGCGGCCGGCGGCCTCCTGTGGGGCGGCCTGGCGCGGATCTTCCTCCTCGACCACGTGACGTGGAGCGTCAACTCCATCGGCCACACGCTCGGCAACCGGCCGCACCGGACACGCGACAACAGCCGCAACGTGGCCTCGCTCGCCGCGTTCTCCGTCGGCGGCTCCTGGCACAACAACCATCACGCCAAGCCCGCCCTGGCCCACAACCGGCACACGTTCTGGCAGATCGACATCGCGGGAGGGTTCATCCGGCTCCTGGACGTCCTGGGCCTGGTCCACAACGTCCGATACCCCCAACGCGCACGGCCGGAGTAGCACCAGCCCGGAGTGAGAACCCGCACAGAAAAGGAGTGGCTCCCGTGTCCTCGGCAACAGCTGACCCCCTCGCGGCGGCGATCGTCAAACTCGACCCCGCCAGCCGCCGCATCAAACGCTTCTCCGCCCTGACCACGATGTTGCTGCCGCTGCTGGGTACCGTCGCGGCCGTCTACTTCCTGTGGACCGGAAACTTCACGACCACGGACATGGTCCTGTTCGTCGTGATGTATTTCGTGCACATGGGCGGCATCACCATCGGCTTCCACCGCTACCTCTCGCACAAGGCGTTCAAGACCTCGCCCGTGTTCCAGGGCGTCATGATGATCACCGGTTCGATGGGCGCCCAGGGGCCCCTGATGTTCTGGGTGACGACCCACCGCCGCCACCACCGCTTCAGCGACCGCGAGGGCGACCCGCACTCGCCCAACCTGCACGGCTGGAGCCTCAAGGCCCGGATGCGCGGCCTGTGGTACGCCCACATGCCCTGGATGCTCAGCGACGAGACGTCGAAGTGGACCGTCTTCGCCCCGGACGTCCTGCGCGACCGCCGGCTGATGTGGTACCACCGCACCTACCCGGTCTGGGTCCTCACCGGCCTGCTGATCCCGGCCGTCATCGGCTTCGCCGTCGAGCAGACCCCGATGTCGCTGCTGACCGGCCTGGTCTTCGGTGGCTTCGCCCGCATCTTCGTCGCCAACCAGGCCGCCTGGTGCGTCGGTTCGATCTGCCACGCCATCGGCAGCCGCCCGTTCGACAACCAGGACCGCAGCGCCAACAACTGGCCCGTCGCCGCCTTCACCTTCGGCGAGGGGCTCCAGAACAACCACCACGCCTTCCCCGGCTCGTACCGCCACGGCGTGACGTGGTGGGAGCCGGACCTGAGCGGCTGGCTGCTCTTCGGCCTGGGCAAGGCCGGCGTCGTCTGGGACCTGCGCGAGCCCGACCGGGCGACCATCGCCAGGAAACGGGCCATGAAGACGGCCGCCTGAGGGCTTCCGGCACCGGCCCCGCGGGCACCTCCCGGCCCGCCGGGCTCCCCTGAGACAACCCGACCCCCGATATTCCGGCAGGAGCGTTACCCACACATGTTCGGACGCAAGAAGGAAGCCCAGCTCACCGGCCCGCTCACGGAGGAGTCCCTCCGGCAGTGGCTGGTCGACCACCTGGCCCAGCGGATCGAGGTGTCGCCCTCCGACATCGATACCCGGAAGTCCTTCGAGGCATACGGCCTGGACTCCCGCGTCGCCGTCCAGGTCTCCGGCTCCCTGGAGAAGATCGTCGAGCGCCGGCTCTCGCCCGGTCTGCTCTACGAGCACCAGACCATCGACGACCTGAGCCGCTACCTGGCGCAGGAACTCAGGCTGTCCGACCGGACCGGCTGAAAGGGAGAGAGACGATGGCCGCGTACAACTTCCCGTCGGCTCCCGACGAACACTTCCAGGAATTCCTCCGCAAGTCCGAGCAGCTTGAGGGCGAACGCCTCCAGGCGGCCATCCCGAAGGATTACTTCGAACCCCGCGTGGGCCGCGGCCTCCTCGGCTTCGCCGTCAGCTGGGCGCTGTACATCGGCGCGATCGTCGGCATCGCCTTCTCCCCGCACTGGGCCCTGTGGATACCGCTGTGGGTGGTCGCCGGCCTGGGCGGCTGGGGGCTGCACTGCATCGCCCACGACTGCGGGCACGGTTCGTTCTCCCGCTCGCGCAAGTTCAACTTCGCGATCGGCCATGTGGCGCTGCTGCCGCTGATCTACCCCTTCCACGCCTGGCGGCACGTCCACAACCTGCACCACAGCCACACCAACAACCTTGAGCTGGACACGGACTGGCGGCCCGTCCCGGCGGCCCTGTACGACCGGATGCCCTTCCACGAGAAGGTCATCTATCACGGGACCCGCACCTGGGCCTTCTGGGGCGGCACCATCAACTACTGGCGGGAGTCGGGCTTCCGCCCCGGCTACTTCCCCAAGCGGGAGGCGCGCCGCGACGTCCGCCGCTCGATGGCCTTCGTCCTGGCCGTGTGCGTCCTGTACTTCGTGCCGCTGGTCTACTTCACCGGAGTGACGGGCTTCCTCATCTACTTCGTCGCCCCGTGGCTCGCCACTCACGCCTGGTTCAGCGCGACGACCCTGATGCACCACAGCTCCAGCGACATCCCGTACCTCACCAATGAGCACTGGACGCGCAACGCCAGCCGGCTGCTGGTGACCACCGACTTCGTGTACCCCAAGTGGCTGCTGTTCCTCACCCACAACATCTCCATCCACACGGCCCACCACGTCGCCCCGGTCGTCCCCTTCTACAACCTGCGCAAGGCCCAGCAGGCGCTGAAGGACGCGTACCCGGGCATGGTCCGCGAGGAGCGCGTCAAGGTCGGCCAGCTGGCGAAGATCATCCGGCGGCTGCACTTCTACGACACGGAGTCGGGCTTCTACACCGACTTCTCCCGCACGAAGATCGGCCCGGTGGATGCCCGGCCGGTGTCCGTGAAGACCCCGTCATGACACCGCTCGCCCTGAGGAGGTTCGCCCACGCGGCCGCCGGCACCCTGCTGCCGGGCGTCGGCGGCCGCTGGGCCACCGACGTCTTCTCCCGCACCCGCGCGCTGGGCACCCGGCCGGACAACGTCCTGCCCCTGGGGGCCCGCCGCTTCGCCATCGAGGGCAACCCCGACGTGAGCGGCGGCTACCTGTGGGGCGACGACGGCCCCACCGCGCTCCTCGTCCACGGCTGGGGCGCCGACAGCACCAGCATGTACTCCCTCATCACCCCCTTGCGGGAGCTCGGCTACCGCGTCGCGGCCTTCGACGCCCCCGCACACGGGGTATCGAAGGGCAAGCAGGCGACGATGACCCAGTACACGGTGGCCGTACGGGCCGCCCTGGACTCCCTCGGCGGGGCCCGGGTGGTCGTCGCGCACTCCCTCGGGTCCATCGCCGCGATCGGCGCCGTGGCCGCGCGGCCCGAGGAGCGGGTCGACTGCATCACGCTGGTCGCACCGACCTGCACCCTCACCGCCGTCCTGGAGCGGTGGTCACGGGACGAACTGCGCCTGTCCCGCTCCACCGTCGACCGCGTCTACCGCGAACTGCACCGCCGCAACGGCGTACCCGTCAGCCACTGGGACGTCGTGGGCCTCGGCCGCGCGCTCGACATCCCGGTCCTGGCCCTGCACGACCCCGACGACCCGGTCGTCCCCATCTGCGAGGCCGAGGCCATCGCCGAGGGGCTGCGCGACGTGCGGCTCCAGCGGACCCCGGGCCGCGGCCACATGGGGATCCTCATGTCCCCCGAAGTGAAAAGCGCCGTCTCCGCGTTCGTCGCCGAACACGGAACAAGGACTGGAGAGACCATCCCGTGAGCGAGGACATCGGGAAAAGGGCATGGATGTGCCTGGTGTGCGGCTGGGTGTACTACGAGGCACTCGGCCTGCCCGAGGAGGGCATCGCACCTGGCACGCCCTGGGAAGACATACCGGACACCTGGGAGTGCCCGGACTGCGGTGCCGTCAAGGAGGACTTCGTGATGGCCCCGCTGTAGAGCCGGCGGACTCCCCGCACACCCGTCCGCCCGGAAGCTTTGAACAGGAGAACGACTCATGAGCACATCGGTGATGGACCCCGGCACGGCGATGATGACGCTGATGACGCCGGAGGGCAAGCGCGACCCGTACCCCCTGTACGAGGCCCTGCGCGCGTACGGGCCGCTGCTGCGGCTCGGCCCGGACCAAGTGGTGGTCACCGGCCACGCCGAGTGCTTCCGCGCCCTGCGCGAACCGGGGCTGCTCTCGACGGACGGCCCGGTCCAGGACCGGATGATGCCCGGCTGGCGCGAGCACTCCTCGTGGGTGTGGCTCACCAAGAACATGCTCTTCAGCAACTCCCCTGACCACGAGCGCTACCGGCGGTTCTTCAGCGTCGCCTTCACCCCGCGGCGCATCGCCGAGCTGCGCCCCGTCGTGGAGAAGCTGATAACCGAGCTGGTGGACCGGCTGGCGGAGACCGGCGCCGACGGCGAACCGGTGGACTTCATGGCCGAGTTCGCCTTCCAGGTGCCGATGGCCGTCGTCGGCCACATGCTGGGAATCCCCAAGGAGGACTGGCCGAGCTTCCGCGGGCCCGTCGGCGCCATCACCACCGCCCTGGAACCCATCAGGGACCTCGCCCAGCTCGACCAGGGCGACGCCGGGATGGACTGGATGGCCGAGTACTTCACCGACCTGGCCGCCAAGCGCCGCGCCGAGCCCGCCGACGACATGGTCAGCGAGATGACGCGGGCCCGCGACGAGCGGGGCGAGCTCAGCGAGGAGGAGCTCATCGCCAACTTCATGCTGCTCCTCGTCGCCGGCACCGAGGCCCCCATGGACCTCATCGCCAACGCCGTGCGGCTGGCCGTCGCCCACCCCGAGCACGCCGACGCCCTCCGCGAGGACCCCTCCCTCGCCCCCGGCTACATCGAGGAGACGCTCCGCTTCGACCCGGCGGCCCAGGCGCTCAACCGCATGGCCGCCACGGACCTCGAATTCTTCGGCGTCCCGCTCACCGCCGGCACGAAGGTCACCCTCCTGATCGCCGCCGGCAACCGCGACCCGCGCCGCTTCACCGACCCCGGCCGCTTCGACCCCTACCGCAGCGGCAACCACGCGCTGACCCTCAGCGGCGGAGCCCACTTCTGCCTGGGGGCCGGCCTGGCCCGGATGCAGTCGGAGATCGCGCTGCCCGCGGTGCTGCGCCGCTTCCCCGCCCTCGCGCTCGCCGGGGAGCCGACCTTCCGCGACCAGTTGGTCCAGCGCGGGTTCGACCGCCTCCCCGTGAAGTGTGGGTGACGCCTCACAGCAAGGGGCGGGTAACCCTCCGGAACAGCTGTATGCTCAAGCGAGTTGGAAAAACCAACTCACTCATGAGGAGCAGCGATGACTCAGACTGCCGCTGGCCGAGCGGCGGGCAGTGCGACGAAGCGGTCAAGCTTCGGCTCAGTGTTCGCCGTTGTTGTGGCCGGGGTCGCGATGTCCAACCTCGACATGTTCATCGTCAATGTCGCCCTGCCGGACATCGGCGCCCAGTTCTCCGGGTCCTCGCTGGCGTCGCTGTCGTGGATCCTCAACGCCTACGCCGTGATCTTCGCCGCGCTGCTGATCCCCGCCGGCAGCCTCGCGGACCGCACCAGCCCCCGCCAGGCGTACCTGATCGGTATCGCCGTCTTCACCGTCGCCTCCGCCGCGTGCGCGGTCGCGCCCGGGGTGTGGGTCCTGGTCGCGGCCCGCGTGGTGCAGGCCGTCGGCGCGGCGCTGCTGATCCCGGCGTCGCTGGGCCTCCTCCTCGCGGCGGCCCCGCCCGAGAAGCGGGTCGGCGCGGTGCGCGGCTGGACCGCCATCAGCGGCCTGGCCGCCGCCCTCGGCCCGGTGGCCGGCGGGCTGCTCACCGAGCTCGACTGGCGCTGGGTCTTCCTCGTCAACCTGCCCATCGGCGTCTTCGCCCTCGTCGTCGGCGCCCGGGTGCTGCCCCGCACGCCCGCCCGCGCCACCACCGACAAGCTCGACCTCGCGGGCGCGGTGCTGCTCACCCTGGGCATCGCCGTCCTGGCCCTGGGCCTGGTCAAGAGCGAGGACTGGGGCTGGGCCTCGGCGCAGGTCATCGGTTGCCTGGTGGCCGCGGCGGCCCTGCTCGCCCTGTTCGTCTACAGCTCCGCGCGCCACCCCTCGCCGATCCTGCCGCTGCCGCTCCTGCGGGTGCCCGCCGTGGGCCCGGCGACCTTCGCGAACCTCCTGTTCGCGGTGGCCTTCGCGGCCATGCTGCTCTCGGGGGTCCTGTGGTGCCAGCAGGTGTGGCACTGGTCGCCGCTCAAGACCGGCCTCGCCATCGCGCCCGGCCCGCTGATGGTCCCCGGCTTCGTGGTGATCGTGGGCCCGCTGATCCGGCGGTTCGGCGCGGCGGCGGTCTCCGCCGTGGGCTGTGTGCTCTTCGGCCTGGGCATCGCGTGGTGGATCTACCGCCTCGACGCCGGGCACGACTACGCGGCCGGCCTGCTCCCCGGCATGCTGCTCACCGGCATCGGGGTGGGCATGGTCGTCCCGACCCTGGTCGGCGCCGCGGTGTCGGCGCTGCCGCCGCAGAGCTTCTCCACGGGTTCGGCGGTCGTCACGATGGCGCGCCAGGTCGGCTCGGTCCTGGGTGTCGCCCTCCTCATCGCCTTCCTCGGCACACCGGGCGAGGGCGACATCGTCACGGCCTTCGACCACGGCTGGGAATTCACGCTGGCGGCGGCGGCCGCGGCGATGGTGGCGTGCTTCTTCATCCCGCGCCCGGCGAAGAAGGCCGAGGTGTAGGTCGCTGACGCTTCTCAGATTCCCGGCCGGGTGGCCGTCGGCGGCGCATTCCGCGGACGGCCACCCGGCCGGCGCTGAGGGCTTCGACGGGCTTCGACGGGCTTCGGCCGGCTTCGACGGGGCAGGTGGGGGCCTGGGCCAACTCCTTTGCCGGGCAACGGAATTCCGCCGTATTCACCCGGGTAACTCGGCAATACTGACGCGGTGTCCTACCCTTCGCCATCACCCTTCGCCCCTGTCCCTCCCATGCCCTCCAGACCCTCGCGCCCCCGGTGGCAGCACCCGGCGCTCATCGTCGCCCTGCTGGTCCTCCTGCCGCCGGCCGGGATCCTGCTGGTCTGGCTGAGCCCGTGGCGCCGCAACCGGAAGGTTGTCGCCACCGTCGCCGCCGGCCTGTGGTTCCTGCTCTTCCTCATCGGCGGCTCCTCCGACGCGAAAGAGGGCAAGGGGGCGGCGAAGCCGGCCGCCGCCGGGTCCCCGACGCCGTCGCCGCCGGCCGCGACGGCGTCCCCCTCGCTCTCACCGGCCGCCTCGCCCACCCCGTCGGCGTCTGCGGTCACGGATCCCGTGATGCCGGGTGTCCTGAAGAAGACGTTCGCGCAGGCGTCCGCCGGCCTCGGGAAGGTGATCAAGGGCGAGGTCGCGGCACGGAGCGCCTATAGCGACGTAAGCCTGCCGGCCGGCCACGGGCAGTGGACCGTCTGCCGCCAGCAGCCCGAGGCGGGCGCCCGGCTGGTACGGGGCGGTACCGGTGCGGTGCTGCACCTGGTGTCTCCCGGCACGCCGTGCCCACGGGCCGGTGAGACCAGGCTGCACCCCGTGCCCGAGCCGAAACCCACGCGGAAGCCCGCCCCGGATCCGGACGGCGGGACGAGCGGCGGCGGCTCTACGGGAGGATCGTCGACCTCGGGCGGCACGGCGTCCACAGGCGGTGGCGGTGGGGGAGGCGGGGCCGGCACGGTGCGGCCCGGCTCGTTCTGTTCGCCGGCCGGGGCGACGGGAGTGACCGCCAAGGGCACCCCCATGGTCTGCGGGCCCGGATCCGACGGGCGCAACCGCTGGCGTGGCGCGTAGCCGGTGCCGTAAGGGGCCCGGGTACGGAAAAACGGATGCTGTGGGTGGTCCCCGCCTCGGCGGGGACCACCCACAGCATCCGGGGGTCGAGCGGGGATCAGGAGCGCGGGCGGCGCTCGCCGCGCTCCGCCTGCTTCTCCTTGATGCGTACCGTTTCCTTGCGGACCTCGGCCTGCGTGGCGCGCTCCCGCTGCAGCCACTCGGGCTGCTCGTTCTTCAGCGCGTCGATCTGCTCCGTCGTGAGGGGCTCCGTGACCCCGCCGCGGGCGAGGCCCGCGATGGAGACGCCCAGCTTCGACGCGACCACCGGCCGGGGGTGCGGGCCGTTGCGCCGCAGGTCCTGGAGCCACTGGGGCGGATCGGCCTGCAGCGCGTTGAGCTCGCTGCGCGAGACGACACCCTCCTGGAACTCGGCGGGGGTGGCCTCGAGGTACACACCCAGCTTCTTCGCCGCGGTCGCGGGCTTCATGGTCTGGGTGGTCTGGTGCGACGTCATGGTGTCAAGAGTAGCGAGCGTGTGCGATACCTCTGACCACGACCGGTAACCTGGAGGGGTGACAGGCTCGGAAGAATCCCCTTCGTTCCGGCTCGCGTATGTCCCGGGAGTGACGCCCACCAAGTGGGTGCGGATCTGGAACGAGCGGCTGCCCGACGTCCCCCTGACCCTCCTCGGGGTCCCCGCCGCGGAAGCGTTCGGCGTGCTGCGGGACGGCGGCGCCGACGCGGGTTTCGTCCGGTTGCCGGTCGACGCGGCGGACCTCAGCGCGATCCCCCTCTACACCGAGACCACGGTGGTCGTGATCCCGAAGGATCACGTCGTGGCGGCCGTCGAGGAGATCACCGCGGAGGAGCTGGCGGACGAGATCGTGCTGCACCCCCTCGACGACACCCTCGCCTGGGAGCGGCTCCCCGGCCGCCCCGCGATCGAGCGCCCGGCCACGACCGCGGACGCGATCGAGCTGGTCGCGGCGGGGGTCGGCGTGCTGATCGTCCCGCAGTCGCTCGCCCGTCTGCACCACCGCAAGGACCTCACCTACCGCCCGGTCTCCGGCACCCCCGAGTCGCGGGTCGCGCTGTCCTGGCCGCAGGAGGAGACGACCGATCTGGTGGAGGAGTTCATCGGGATCGTCCGGGGGCGGACGGTCAACAGCACGCGGGGCCGTCCGCCGACACCGCCGCAGCCGAAGAAGAAGCGCCCGGACAAGGGCGGCGCCCAGCGCAAGCCGGCGGCCGGCAAGTCGGCCGGCAAGGGCGGCCGGGGCGGATCCGGCGGTACGGCTGGCGCCAAGGGGGCCAAGGGCGCCGGTGGCGCCAAGGGTGCCAAGCGCGGTAAGCCTCGCCGCAGGCCGTAGCTCCCGGGGTGCGCGGTGTGCCCGCCGGGGCGGGCGGGGCGCCGGAGTCCCGCATGGTTGTTCGATGCGGACGAGTCCCGCAGATGGGAGCCGACCCCGGCCGACTGCATGTGCGTACCGGATGCGGGGGAACGTCGGGGTAGTACAGGGCCCGGGCGTGACCGCCCCGCCATCTCAGGGCGGGGCGCTCCCGTAGAGAGGCACTCAGCCCAGCGGCACGCGCGCGAATCGCTCCCACTCGTACATCTGACGATCACGGTTCAGCACGATCAACTCCACACCCTCCAACCGTGCTGTCGCGGGCTCCGACTTTACTTGATCCAGTGCCTGGGCCACCGGCGCCGCCAGACCCGCCGCATTGCTGTAGGCCAGGGAAACGTGGGGAGCGAAACCGGCTGCCGACTCCGGCACTTCGGGCCAGACGTCTCCGATAGCCGCTCGGATCGCAGACCTGACGACCCTCGGTGGCTCGCCGGGCGATGCCTCCCAGCGGATGGCTTCGGGAGTAATCTCCGGGTGCCCCATCGACAGTTCGAACGCCGGCACGCGACTCAGCCGGTCTGCGGCGGCTTCGACAATTCGATGCACGTCCTGCTTGGCCACCTCGTCCACGAAGCCGAGTCCCTGCATCGTCAGGTGCAGCCAGCGGTCCGGGACGAGGTCCAGCCCGCCGACCGTGGCCAGGCTCTGCCGGTACGTCTCTGCGAGACGGTGGACGTCGGGGGAGTCCTGGAACGTGAAATGCCAGGTGTAGAACTGTCGCCCCGGGCGCCAACCCGGCCGCCACCACCAATGGTTCGCCATGCGCTCCGGAGTGCTCATGGCTCGGCATCCTCTCAGACAGAACCCCGGCCTGGGGAGAACGCGAGGTAGTACGGCACAGCCCCAGAGTGCCAGTAAGTGGTGCTTCTTCAGATCTGTCTTGCGACGGGCCGGCGCCCTAGGGTGAAACGCACGGCAGCACCAATGGGAGGCACCCGTGGACATCCCCGAAGACCTCAGCACTGGCGAACGAATCCGGCTTCTCCGGGAATCCCGAGGAATGACCCGGCCTGTCCTTGCCGGCCTGTGCGGACGCGGACCCGACTGGCTGAAGAAGATCGAAACCGGTGAGCGGGAGCTCAGCTCTCACACCCTGCTCCTTCGCCTGGCTGCCGCTCTGCAAGTGCCAGATCTGTCGATCTTCACCGGCGGGGCTTCCGAGGTGGCCCAGCCCGTTCCCCTGGGTCGGCTCACCCACCCAGGCATGCCTGGCATTTGGGCAGCTGTCATGAACCGCAGCCTCACTCCACCCGAGGCAGGGGAGATCGATGTCGCCGGCCTGCGTGGACGCACCGACCAGACCTGGCGGTTGTGGCATACCTCTGAGCGCAACCGGACCGAGGTCGCAGCGCTGCTGCCAGACCTCATCCGAGACTCCGAGACTGCGGCCAGGAGCCTTGACGGCACTGAACGGCGAGCCGCCTTGATCGTCCTCTCTGACGTGTACCGGCTCACGGGTCAGGCCACCGCGTATATCGCGCCGACCGAGCTGGCGTGGGTCGTCGCCGATCGCGCCATGGCTGCGGCCCAACAGGCTGATGACCCCGCGGCCATCGCATCAGCGGCATGGAACATGGGCAACATCCTCCGGGAGACCTCGTATCCGGAAGAGGCTTTGCGGGTCGCCACTGAGGCTGCAAGCCTCATCCGCCCGCACCTGGACGGAGCCCCGGACGACTGGCGTGGCATCTACGGCGCGCTGCAACTGCACGCCGCCGTCACGTGCGCCCGGGACGGAAGGGCGGGAGACGCCTGGCGATTCTGGGACATCGGAAACCAGATCGCGAAGTCCCTGCCCGCAGGCTATGTCCACCCTTCCACCGTTTTCGGACGCGCCAACGTGGACTTTCATGCCGTCTCCGTGGCCACTGATCTCCGTGCATCCGGCAACGCCCTCTCCCTCGCTGACGACATCGATCCGGACGTGATGCCCTCTGTCGAGCGGCGAGCCCGCCTCTGGGTGGAGGTCGCCCGTGGCCACCTTCAGCGCGGCGACCGGACAGCCGCACTGCACGTAATGAAACTCGCTCACCAGATCGGTACCGAGACCGTTAGTTACACCCCATCGGCTCGGGCTGTGGCTGCCGAACTCTGGCGTAAGGCGCCGCGCGCACTACGCGGAGAAGCCGGTCAGTTGGCTGAAGCGATCGGCGTGAAGAACGCAGGGTAGAGAGGCACCTTGGGGCAGGGGGACAGTCTGTCCCTCTGCTGATTCGAGCACGGCCCTACGGTGGCGGCTCCACAAATGGACGTCTGCTCAGGGGGGTTCGTCATGACCGTCGACCAGTGGCACGCATCGCCGTCCCGGCCACCCGACGCGACCACCGACAGCGCTACCGGCGAAGTCCGCCTGCGGGTGGCGCTGTTCCAGTTCGACAGTCTCCAAGGCACGATTGACTTGGTGTTCACCCGGCTGGAGGCCGCGGAGCTGTACATCCTTCTCGCACGCGCGCTGAACGGGTCCGGATTCAGTGCTGCCGGGCGGCTCGCGTGAGCCGTTCTCCCAGTCGGTACGCATCAGTGCGGCTCTCGAGCTCAGCGCTGGAGGCATGGCCAGGCGAGGTCTTAGCGGCGTGGTTGAGAGGGGCGGCGTCGTGCCCGTAACGCGCCCTGCCCGCCCGCACACCACGGAGAGCTGCCGGACCGGACAGCATCGGAGTTGCCCTGGGGCGACCCAGCTCCGCCGGATCGGTTCGCCGAACCGCTCGGCTCAGACCGAGCCGCTTCCTTGCAGGTGTACCTGCCACCGACTCGCGACCGAGGCCACAGGATGACCCACCCAACTTCCCCCGACACGACCTGGGACGCCGCCCGCTGGCTCTTGTGCCGGACAGACCTGCCCTACCGTGCCCGTGACAGCTGGGCCCGGGGGGCCGGCGCCGGTATTCGCGTCGGTGAGCACTTCGACGTCTTGTACCTGCCCGCTCCCATGGTGGAGAGGGTGCTGGTCATCCGCGACCGTGACGCCGTCGAGGCGCACCTGCGCGAGGCCGGGCTCACCCACGGCGTCATCGTCCCCCGCAGCCGGCTCGACTACGTCCTGCTCGTACCGCCCGGCACGAGCAGGGCCTGGGCCGAGCCCCGGACGGAATGCCGCGGCCGCGGCTACCCGAGCCACTACGTCACCGCACCCCCGCCCACCCGCCGTGAGCCGCCCGGCGCCTACTGGATCCTGCCGCCCCCGGCCCGGGGCGAGAACCTCTGCGATCCGGACCTGGTGCACGGCCTGCTGCGGCAGCGCAGGGACCCGTGAGAGGACAGCCGGCCTGGCTGGAGCGGGGACTGCTGCTCCCCGCCGCCCGGGAAGCCTGGGGCAGGGGCGAGCCCGTACAGATGCTGACCGGGCACCTCTTCGACGCCGTCCAGATCCCCACCGGCACGGTCGGACTGCTCGCCCGCCCCGCGCAACAGGAACAGGCGCGGAGCACCTTCCGCGACCGCGGCATCCACGCGGCGGTGATCGCGGACCCGCTCGGCTGGTACTACGCCCTCGTACCACCGCGCACCGCCGAAGGATGGGACGGCGACGCCCCCTGCTTCGGCCCGGCACACAGCATCACCGTGCCACCGCCCCCCTGCTCAACACCACCGGGCCCTTACTGGCTGCTGCCCGCCCCGGACCACGAGCGGATGCTGTGCGACCCGTACGCCCTGTGGAAACTGACCACAAGAGAGGACGAGCAGAGGTGAGGTGGTGCTCGTGGTGCAAGAAGAACCAGGAGGGAACCGTCGCGGTCGGAACGGTCGACGGCGACTGCGCCGCTCGCCACTACTACGCCTGCGAGGAATGCCGGGACACACACCGCATCGTGCCCCTCAGTAAGCAACGGGCCCAGCGACTCGACGGCTCACCCCAGTATTACCAGTCGCCCTCGCCACCTCATGTTGACATCGTCGCCGGTGATCCATAATGCTCATTCCACTAGCTGACTAGTGGAATAGCAAGGTGGGGAATGGGTGGGATGACATCCGCCGGCGGGAGCCGCTGGGCGGTCGAGGTGCGGGGGCTGGGCAAGCGCTACCGGCGGCGGTGGGCCGTGCGGGAGTGTGCGTTCCGGCTGCCGGCCGGGACGGTCTGCGGGCTCGTGGGGCCCAACGGATCCGGCAAGAGCACGCTGCTGAGCATGATCGCCGGGCTCGTGCCCCCGACGACGGGGAGCGTGCGGCTGCGCGGCGCCCCCGCGGGAGCGCCGGTCGACAGCGCGTTCCTGGCGCAGGACAAACCGCTCTTCCCCCGGTTCACGGTCGAGGAGACCCTGCGTCTGGGGGAGGAGCTCAACCCCCGCTGGGACCAGGCGGTGGCGGAGCGCATCGTGCGCTCCGGTGCGATCCCCCTCCACGCCCGCGTCGGGGCGCTCTCCGGTGGTCAGCGCTCCCGCGTGGCGCTCGCGCTCGCCTTCGGCAAGCGCCCCGGTCTGCTGTTGCTCGACGAGCCCATGGCCGACCTCGACCCGCTCGCCGCGCACGAACTCGCGGGGCTGCTGATGGCGGAGGCGGCCGAGCAGGGAACGACCGTCCTCATGTCCTCCCACCAGCTGTCCGACGTGGCGACCATGTGCGACCAACTGGTCGTCCTCGGTGAGGGGCGGGTCCGCCTGGCGGGCGAGATCGACGCGCTGCTCGCCTCGCACCGCCTGGTGACCGGCGCGCACCTGGTGGAGGGCGTGCCGCCCGGCATCGCCCGCCACACGGTCGTCGAGTCGCGCACCGTGGGACGCCAGTTCACCGCCCTGATCCGGCCCCACGGCCCGGTGGAGGGGGAATGGAAGGTCGCCGAGCCCACCCTGGAGGAGGTGCTGCTGGCGCACCTGCGCTCGCCCGGCACACCCCCACTGCTCACCGTCGGCGCCCGGGTCGACGCCGCGCCCACGGAGAAGGCCGACGCCGCGCACCCGGAGAACACAGAGAACACAGAGAACGCCGAAGAGGAGAGCGCGATATGAGCGCGACCGCACGCACCGAGCCCGCGGGCGACACGCGGCGCCACCCGCCACGGATACTGCGGGGCCTGCCCTGGCTGGTGTGGCGGCAGCACCGGGTCGCCTTCGTCGCCGCGCTGGCCCTGACCGCGGCCGGGGTCCTCTCCATGGTCTGGCAGCGCCGGGAGACGGCCGCATTCCTCCACGACCACCGGGGCGGCGAGGAGTTCACCACCCTCATCAACGCCTTCCAGGGATCGCTGAGCCAGGCCCTCCAGGGCGCGGCCGAGAACCTGGAGATGGTGCCCCTGATCGTGGGCGTCTTCCTGGGCGCCCCCCTGATAGCCGGCGACCGCGAACGCGGCACCGTCAAGCTCGTGACGACGCAGTCGGTGACGCGCCGCCGCTGGCTCGCCGCCAAGATCGGCATCACGGTGCTGATCACCGTGGTGTGCACGGCCCTGCTCGGGGCGGTGTTCACCTGGTGGTGGGAGCCCGTGCACGAGCTGGCCGACAGCGGCCATTGGTCGGAGTCGCCCATCTTCGACACCACCGGCCCCATGCTGGTGGCGAAGTCGCTGCTCTTCCTGTCGGTCGGCATCGCCTTCGGCGTGCTGGTGCGCCGCACGGTGACCGCCATGGTGCTGACGTTCGGCTCCTGCTTCGCGCTCGACCTCGTCTGGGACAGCCTGCGGCTGCGGTTCCACGACTTCCGTACGCTGACCGTCCCGGTCAGGGACCTCGGCGAGCCGGGGCCCGTACTGCCCAGGGGCGCCGTGCGGTACGACAGCTGGACCGTCGACGCGAAGGGCGGGCTCCACGGCTTCGGCACCTGCTTCAACGAGCGCACGGCCGAGGGCTGCCGGACGAACAAGGGCATCGTCGCCGACCGCCTAGACTATTTCGGCTACGACCAGCTGCCCGCCATGCAGTGGACGTCCGCCGCGATCTTCCTGCTCCTGACCGTCGCGATCCTCGCACTCACCCTGTGGTGGGCCGGTCGGCGCGCCCTGTGAGCCGCGCGGGCATCCGGTGGTCGCGGCCGCGGACGGGATAGGGGGCCTCGCGCATGGTGGAGTTCAGGATCGACCGGCACAGCGGTATGGCCGCCTATCTCCAGATCGTCCAGCAGGTCCAGGAAGCGCTGAGGCTCGGCATCCTCACCCGGGGCGACCAGCTCCCCACCGCCGCCCGGGTCGCCCGGGACACCAAGCTCAACCCGAACACCACGCTCAAGGCGTACCGCGAGCTCGAACACCTGGGGCTCGTGGAGCCACGCCCCGGCGTGGGAACCTTCGTGAGCGCCTCCCCGGCGCAGACACGCTCCCTCGCCGATTCGCCCCTCCGCGGCGAGCTGGCGGACTGGATGCGCCGGGCGCGCGCGGCGGGCCTCGACTGGGGGGACGTCTCCGCGCTCGTCACGGCGGCGCGCGCGGAGCACTACCCCCCGGCCTGACGGGCGCCTCCCGTGACGCCGTCCCCGCCGTGCCCGCCCGCGCGGCCCACCCCGACCCCGACGAGAGCGCATGACGACGACAACGCAACCGGCCCAGATACCCCGCCCCTCCGCGCCGGGCCCCGGCTCCGGCTCCGGAGGGGCCCCGAACCGGCCCGGACCCGCTTCCCGGCCTCTGCTGAAACGTATCTTCACCCGGGTGCGGCCGGCCCTCGCGGTCTACGCCGTCACCGCCGCACTGCACCTCGCGGTGCTGTCGGCCATGGCCGGTGCCGGCGACGGCCCCGGTCTGCGCGACCGGCTGCTGTCCTGGGACGGCATCCTGTACGTCGACATCGCCCGGGACGGCTACCCGGACAGCTTCTCGTACACCGAGGACGGCCGGCTCACCGGCAACAACCTGGCGTTCTTCCCGCTGTTCCCGATGCTGATCCGCGCGGTCCACCTGCTCACCGGCCTCAGCCACAAGACGGCCGGCATCGTTGCCGCCCACCTCGCGCTGATCGCCGCGCTCGTCGTCGTGCACGAGCTCATCGGCCGGCTCCACGGGCGCCGCACGGCCACCGTCGCGCTGGTCCTGCTCGCCGGCGCGCAGCCGATGGCGCTCTCCTTCTTCATGTCCTACAGCGAGTCGCTGTTCCTGGCCCTGGCCGCCGGAACGCTCCTGGCGGCCCACCGCGGGGCCTGGCTCACCGCGGGCGCCCTGGCCTTCCTGGCCGGGCTGACCCGGCCCGCCGCCGCGGCCGTCGCGCTCGCCCTCGCCGTCGCCGTCGGCCTGCACCTCCTGCGGGAGCGGCGCGTCGCCGCGCGCCCCGTGGCGGCCCTCGCCCTGGCCTGTGCCGGAACACCGCTGTACCTGTGGTGGGTCGGGCACCGGCTGGGGGAGCCCGACGCCTGGTTCACCCTCCAGCGGGCGGGCTGGGGGACCCGCTGGGACAACGGCGGCGCCTTCCTCACCTTCCTCGGTGACGCGCTGGGGCACGATGCGGGCTGGGTGCCCGTCAGCACCGCCGTCCTGCTCCTCGCGCTGATCTGCGCCACCGTGATCGCCTGGCGCCGGGACGCCTGGCCGCCGCTGCTCGTCTACGGCACCGGCATCGTGGTCCTCACCTTGGCGCAGAGCAACTACTCCCACTCCAAGCTGAGGCTGCTGATCCCCGCCGTAGTCTTCCTCGTCCCCGCCGCCCGCGCCCTGGCCGGGGCCCGGACCCGGACGGCCGTGATCACTCTGGCCGCGGCGACGCTCTTCGGCTGCTGGTACGGCGCGCACATGCTCACCGTCTGGCGCTACGCGATCTGACCGGGCCCGGCCGCGCCGGGCGCCCGGTCACGGCTTGCGGGCGACGGCCGCGTAGCAGGCGGCCTCCGCCGACGTGGCGCGGAGCGCGTCGCCGGGCCGGTCGGGGCACCAGCGGTGCGAGAGGGTGACGCCCGGGCCGATGAACTCCCACCCGTCGAAGAGACGGCGGAACTCCGCCTCGGTGCGGAGCCGGAACGGGGTGCCGGCGCGGGCGTAGACGGCGCCGACCTCGGCCATCGCCGCGGGCGTGAAGTCCGCGGTGGCGTGCGTGATCGTGAGCGTGCTGCCGGGGGCGAGCGCGCCCTTGAGGTGCTCGACGACCGCGTGGCCGCGGTCCGCGCCGTCGTCGCCGATGAAGTGCAGCAGGGCGTTGAGGCTCAGGGCCACGGGCCGGGTGAGGTCGAGCGTCGCCAGCAGCCGCGGGGCGCCGAGGACGGACTCGGGCCGGGTGACGTCGGCCTCGACGTACGCCGTGCGCCCCTCGGGCCGGCCGCGCAGCAGGGCCGCCGCGTGGGTGAGGACGATCGGGTCGTTGTCGGTGTAGACCACGCGCGCGCCGGGCCTGATCCGCTGGGCGACCTCGTGGAGGTTGGGCGAGGTGGGGATGCCGGTGCCGATGTCGAGGAACTGGACCATGCCGTCATGGGCGAGACGGCGGGTCGCCCGCGCCATGAAGTCCCGGTTGATGCGCGCGGCGGCCCCCGCCGCGGGGAACGCGGCGAGGATCCGGCCGGCCGCCTCCCGGTCCGCCGCGAAGTGGGTCCTGCCGCCGAGGAGGTAGTCGTAGATGCGGGCCGAGTGGGCCCGGTCGAGCCGCAGGTCGACCACAGGTGTCCGGCCGGTGTCGTCCATCGGTCCGCCTCCCCGGAGCAGTGCCGCCGGCCGCCCGCCCGGCCGTCCCGCACGATCATCGCCTTGCACGTACCCCCTTCCACGAGCGGGCACGAGTAATCACTTCGATGCGGAGAGTTAAAATTTTTGAAGTCTTGCCCCACAACCGGTGCTGTTTTCCGGTTCATTGGATGCCTAGCGCAAACCGGCACACACGCCCGCGCCGCGCGACGGCAGGACGGATCGAGGGATCTTTGACCGGCAACCCTGAGCGACTGCTGCCGTCCCGCGCGCACAACCGCCGGATGGCGATCACCTTCGCGGCCTTCCGCGAGATGCACGCCGCCAAGTGGCGGACGTACGCCTATGTGCACACGGGGAGCAGGGGGGCCGCCGAAGAGATCATCGAGGCGGTCTTCGCACGGCTGTGCCGGCAGTGGCCGCACGCGCTGCGCCGGCCCTCCGCCGGCTCCTACGCCTGGTCGCTGCTCAAGGAGCAGCTCCACGGCTGGGCGGCCGACCGCCGGGCCGCCGGTCCGGCCCCGGCGCCGTTCTCCTGTGTGCCCCGCCCGGCGTCGCGGGGGTTCCGCGAGGAGCTCGCCGCGCTCGGGAGCCGCATCGGGTTCTACGCGGCGGTCGCCCGGCTTCCCGAGCGGCAGTCCGACGTCCTCGTGCTCCACTGCGTGATCGGTTACAGCCCGGGTCAGGTGGCGGAGCTCCTCGGGGTCGACGAGCAGACCGTCCGTGCCCGCATCGGCCTCGCCCGGCGCCGGCTCGCCTCGGCGTCGGAGGACCAGCGTTCCGTCAGGGGGAAGTAATGCCGCACCCGTTCAGCCACGACAGCCACGCCGACGTCATCGAAGCCGTGCTGGCCACCGACGCCCGCACCCTGGCGGGGGCGTTCGAGAGCCGCCGCCGGCCCGCCGGGCGCCGCGGGCGGACGGCGCGGGAGGCCCCCGCCGGCGCCCGTGACGAGGCTACGCACGAGCTCGACCTCGCGGGCGTGCTCGTCATCAGCGCCGCCGAGGCCGCCGCCAGTCTCGACCGGTTCGTGGACGACCCCGGGATCGAGCCGGAGGGTGCGCTGGTCTTCGCGTGCCTCCTGCACGTCACCGGGCACACCGGCGCGGCCGACTTCTGGTGGCAGTTCGCCGCCGGTGGCGGCAGTCGCACCGCGGCCTACTGCCTGTGCCTCTCGCACCGCCGCAAGGGCCGGTTCCACGACGCCGCGTTCTGGCGGGCCCAGGCCGCCCACGCGCCCGAGGAGCCGCCGCCGGCCTCCCGGGTCGACAGCCGCCGCCGGCTCCTGTCTGAGACGGCCCGGCACGAGCTCCTGCTGCAATGGCACCGGGGCCTGACGCCGCATCTGCCGGCGGCCCTCGAAAGCGTGATCAACCGCCTGACCGTCGACAGCGACGACGCGGACTTCGGGGAGATCCCGCAGCCCGCGCCGGGCCTCGTCGAACGGCTCTCCCGCGACGGGCGCTGAAGCCCGGGGGCTACCGGGCGGCGGCCGCCGGGACGCGCGCCGCGGGCACCACGACCGGGGAGCCGTCGGCGGGGGCGTGCAGGATGTCGGCCTCGATGCCGTACAGCTCGCGGACCAGCGCGGTGTCGACGACGTCGCGCGGTGCCCCGTGGGCGACGATCCGGCCGTCCTTCATGGCGACGACGGAGTCGGCGTAGCGGGCCGCGCTGGCCAGGTCGTGGAGCACCATGACGACGGTGCGGCCGGCGGTGGCCACCTCCCGCACCAGGTCGAGGACTTCGACGGCGTGGCCGATGTCGAGGGCGCTGGTCGGCTCGTCGAGGAGGACGATCGGCGTCTCCTGGGCCAGGACCATGGCCAGCCAGCAGCGCTGCCGCTGGCCGCCGGAGAGCCGGTCCAGGCGGCGGTCGGCGAGGGCGGCGACGCCGGTGGCGCGCAGGGCCTCCTCGACGGCCCGCTCGTCGTCGCGCGACCACTGGCGGAACAGGCCCTGGTGGGGGTGGCGCCCGTAGCGGACGAGGCCGGCCACGGTGACGGCCTCGGGGGCCAGCGGCGACTGGGGGAGCAGGGCGATGCGGTGGGCGGCCTGGCGCTGCTTGAGCTGCCAGATGTCGGCGTCGCCCGCGAACACCTGCCCGGATTCGGGCTGGTGGAGCCGGGCGACGGTGCGCAGCAGCGTGGACTTGCCGCAGCCGTTGGGGCCGACGATCGCGACGACCTGCCCGGAGGGGATGCTGAGGTCGACGCCTGCCACGGCGCGGTGGCCGGGGTAACCGGCGATGAGCTGTTCGACGCGGAGCTCCACGGGCAGGGGCCTTTCCCTAAAGATCGCCGAATTGTTATGGACCCTCGTGACAAGAGAGCTTTAAGGTAAGGCTAACCTAATGTCCATCGCAGGTCCGTTCGAGGTGATCCTCGCACGGTCGTCCGATGGTATTTGCGCTGTTTCCGTCCTCACGTCTTTTTACGCCCGGAGCATTCGATGACCTCACTCAACCGCCTCCTCCTGTCCGCCCCGCGCCGCGGGGTGCAGGTACTCGCCGCCGTGGGGGCGGCAGCCGTGCTGGTGACCGGCTGTGGTTCCGACTCCGGTTCGGACAAGGGTTCCGACAGCAAGACCGAGGCGAAGTCCGACGCCGCGGGCGGCAAGCGGACCGTCAAGGACGCCACCGGCAAGGCCGTCGAGGTCCCGGCGAACCCCAAGCGGATCGTGACGCTCACCCAGGAGGACCTGGACGCGGTGCTCGCGCTCGGCATCAAGCCGGTGGGCATCACCAACGGCCAGGGCCTCAGCAAGCCGCCGGCCTACCTCGCCGACCAGGTCAAGGGCATCAACGTCGTCGGCAACCTGCTGCAGCCGGTGATGGACAAGGTCATCGCGGCCAAGCCGGACCTCATCCTCGCCGGTGACATGCAGGACGAGCAGATGCTCAAGCAACTGCGCGAGATCACCCCGGCCACCCTGGTCACCATGGCCCCGACCGACGACTGGAAGCTCTCCTTCCGGGGCATCGGCAACGCCGTCAACGCGATGGACAAGACCAACAAGGTCATCGCCGACTACGAGGCCAAGGCCAAGAAGGCCGGCGAGGGCCTGGGTGACAACAAGGGCGCCGAGGTCAGCATCGTCCGCTGGAACGAGACCGGCCCCAGCTGGATGGAGAAGAAGCAGTTCGCCAGCGGCGTCGCCCTGGACATGGGCCTGAAGCGGCCCAAGGCCCAGGACAAGGACGGCAACGCCCACACCCCGGCGCTCAGCCTGGAGAAGATCAACGAGATCGACGGCGACTGGCTCTTCCTCTCCACCCTCACCTCCGACGGTGAGAAGGCGCTGAAGGACGTCCAGGAGAAGCCCGCCTACAAGGACCTCAACGCGGTGAAGAAGAACCACGCGGTGACCGTGAACGGTTCCGTCTGGTCCACCCGCGGCGGCCCGCTCGCGAGCCTGACCGTCATCGACGACATCACGAAGGCGCTGTCGAAGTCCTGACGCGGGTGCCTCCGGCTGGGGGCCTGTCGTTGCCGCGGTGCCGCCTGCGGGCCGTCCTTGCCGCCTGCGGCGGCGAGCGCCCTGCGGGCACGTCCTCAAGCGCCGGACGGGCTGAAAGCCCGTCCGGCGCTTGAGGACAAGGCGCAAACGCTACCCGCGCCCGGCCGCCGCGAAGTCCGCCGCCGTCCAGGCCATGCCGACCGCGCCGTCCAGCAGGGCGCGCTCCCCCATGGGGGATATCGCCGCCTCCGCGAACGCCGCCTCGTGCGGGCCGCAGGCACCGCCGGTGATGTCGAGGACGGGGTGGATCGAGGGGACGGCGTGCGAGACATTGCCCATGTCCGTACAGGCGAACGCCTCCCGCTGCTGCGGCTCCGGGCGGCCCAGGGCCCGTGCGTTGTCCTTCCACAGGGAGATCAGGTGCGCGTCGGTGCGGAAGTCGAGGTAGTCCGGCTCGGGGCGGGTCAGCTCCACCTCGCAGCCGGTGGCGAGCGCCCCGGCGCGGAAGCACGCCTCGACGCGCTCGCGCAGCTCCTTCAGGTCCTCGGCGGCCGCCGCGCGGATCTCGTACTCCGCCGTCGCCCGGTCGGGGATCGCGTTGGGGCTGGTGCCCGCGCCCGTGGTCACGCCGTGCACCTTCCACTGCGCGGGCAGGTGCTGGCGCAGCAGCCCCAGGGCGACCTGGGCGACCGTCAGGGCGTCGGCGGCGTTGCGGCCCTCGTGCGCGTTGAGGCTGGGGTGGGCGTGCCGGCCGGTGTACGCGACGGACAGGGTGCCGAGCGCGAACGAACGGAACTCCGCCACCTCGAACGGGCACGGGTGCACCATCATCGCGGCGTCCACCCCCTCGAAGGCGCCGGCCTCCAGCAGCAGCGCCTTGCCGGCGCCGCGCTCCTCGGCCGGGGTGCCCAGGACCCGGACCGTCAGGCCGAGTTCGTCGGCGTGCGGCGCGAGAGCCAGGGCCGCGCCGAGGCCGGCCGCGGCGATGAGGTTGTGCCCGCAGGCGTGGCCGAGGCCGGGCAGCGCGTCGTACTCGCACGCGATGGCCACCGTCACCGGGCCGGAACCGGCCGTCGCTTCGAACGCCGTGTCCAGGCCGTACGCCGGGGCGGTGACGTCGAAGCCGTGCCCGCGCAGGAAGTCCGCGCACCAGGCGGCGGCGCGGTGTTCGCCGAACGCGGTCTCCGGGTGCGCGTGGATGCGGCGGCTCAGCGACAGCAGGTCGTCGCGATGGGCGAGCACGCGCTCGCGCAGGGCAGATTTGAGGCCATCGGCCGCGGTCATGGTCCGGCTCCTGTTCGTCTCGCCCGGCCTGAGGGTTCCCGGCGGCAGCCGGGGGAGGGACACTCTCACGGGCGGGTAAAAAAATAGCTTAGGCTTACCTAAGCTGACATACCGGGGGGTCCGGTATGGCCGGATCGCTGTCCTACAGCAGTCATACAAGGGGAGTCCGTACGTCATGCGTCACCACCAGGCCGAGCCCTCCCCCAGCAACCGCTGGGAGGCACCCGCACCCGCCGGGCTGCCCCTGCTCGCCGCCCAGGCCGGAATCCTGTACGCACAGGAACTGGCCCCCGACAACCCGGTCTACAACACCGGGGACTGTGTGGAGATCGACGGCCGGCTCGACGCGGACCTCTTCGAGCGCGCCCTGCGCCGCACCGCCGGCGAGGCCGAGACCCTGGCCCTCCTCGTCCTCCCCGGGGACACCGACGCGCCCCCCGCCCAGCACGTCGTCCCCGCCGCGGAACTGACGCTCCACCGGCTCGACCTGCGCACCGCCGCCGACCCGGCCGCCGAGGCGGAGGCGTGGATGCGCGCCGACCTCGACCGCCCCGTCGACCTCACCCGCGGCCCCCTGCACACCCAGGCCCTCCTGCGCCTCGCCGACGACCGCTACTGGTGGTACCAGCGCGTCCACCACTTCGCCGTGGACGCCTACGCCCTGACCCTCATCGGCCGCCGCGTCGCCGAGGTCTACACCGCCCTCGCCGCCGGCGCGGAGCCCACGGACAACCCCTTCGGCACCCTGCGCGAACTGGTGGGGGAGGAAGCCGCCTACCGCGCGAGCCCCCAGCACACCGCCGACCGCGACTTCTGGCGCGCCCACCTCGCCGACCGGCCCGAGCCCGTCTCCCTCTCCACCCGGCCGTACGCGGGCGCCGGCACGGTGCTGCGCCGCACCCGCACGCTGCCCGCCGGGGCCCGGGAGCGCCTCGCTGCCGCCGCCGGCAAGGCCACCTGGGTCGAGCTGTTCATCGCCGCCACCGCGGGCTACCTCCACCGCGTCACCGGCGCCTCCGACGTCGTCCTCGGCCTGCCCGTGACGAGCCGCCGCACCCCCGCGGCCCTGCGCACCCCCGCCATGACCGTCAACGTCATGCCCCTGCGCATCACCGTGCGGCCCCGGGACACCGGCGCCGAACTCCTGCGCCGCGTCGTCCTCGCGGTGCGCGCCGTGAACCGCCACCAGCGCTACCGGCTGGAGGACCTGCGCCACGACCTCGGGCTCACCGGCACCGCGCGGCCCCTGTTCGGCCCGATGGTCAACCCCAAGGCGTTCGAGGGCGAGGACCTCGACTTCGGCGGGCTGCCCGGCACCCTCCGCAACCTGGCGGCCGGGCCCGTCGACGACCTCGCCGTCGCCATCACCCCCGGCCCCGGCGGCTCCCTGCGCCTGGGCCTCGACGCCAACCCCGGCCGCTACGACGCCGCCGGCCTCGCCCACCACGAACGCGCCCTGCTGCGCTACCTCGACGGCCTCACCGACCTGCTCCTGGACGACCCCGCCCGCCCCGTCGGCACCCTCGACCTCCTCGACGCCGACGAGATCCACCAGGCCACCGCCGGGCGCACCGAACCGCCCGCCGACCGGACCCTGCCCGAGGTGTTCGCCGCCCAGGCCGCCCGCACCCCCGACGCGGTCGCCGTCCGCAGCGGTGGCACCACCCTCACCTTCGCCGAACTGGACGGCGCGGCCAACCGCCTCGCCCACGAGCTCCTCGCCTCCGGCGTGCGGGCCGAGACGCCCGTCGCCCTGGCCCTGCCCCGCGGCGCCGACACCGTCGTCGCCCTGCTCGCCGTCCTCAAGGCGGGCGGCGTCTGCCAGCCCCTGGACCTCGGCCACCCCGAACAGCGCCTGACCGACGTCCTGGACGACACCCGCCCCGCCTGCCTCATCGGCACCGCCGCCGCCGTGCGCGGCCTGCCCCCGCACTCCATACCCGCGATCCTCCTGGACGACCCCGCGACCCGCGCGCGCATCGACGCCCGGCCCGCCACGGCACCCTCCGCCCCCACCCCCGGGCAGGCCGCGTACATCATCCACACCTCCGGCTCCACCGGCCGTCCCAAGGGCGTCGTCGTCACCCACGCCTCCCTCGCCAACCTCCTGGCCGGACACGCCACCGACCACATCGCCCCCGCCCTCCGGCGCACCGGCCGCGACCGGCTGCGCGTCGCCCACAGCGCCTCCTTCGCCTTCGACGCCTCCTGGGACCCGCTGCTGTGGATGGTCCACGGCCACGAGCTCCACCTCCTGGACGACGCCGGCTACCGCGACCCCGCCGCCTTCGCCGCCTACGTGGCCGCCGAGCGCGTCGACTACGTGGACGCCACCCCCTCCTACGTCGAGGCGCTCCTCGCCGAGGGCCTCCTCGACGCGGGCCGCCACCACCCGGCCATGGTCGTCGTCGGCGGCGAGACCGTGCCCGAGCCGCTGTGGCGCCGCCTGGCCGCCACCGAGGGCCTGACCCCCCTCAACCTCTACGGGCCGACCGAGACCACCGTGGACGCCTACTACTGGGTGCCGGGCACCCCCGAGGCCACGGGCGGCGACGCCCCGGCCGTCGGCAGACCCGTGCGCGGCTCCCGCGCCTACGTCCTGGACAACTCGCTGCGCCCCACCCCGCCCGGCGTCACCGGAGAGCTCTACATCGCCGGCGCCTGCCTGGCCCGCGGCTACCTCGGCCGCCCCGACCTCACCGCCGAGCGCTTCACCGCCGACCCCTTCGGCGCCCTGCACGGCGAACCCGGCGCCGCCATGTACCGCACCGGCGACCTCGTCCGCCGCCGCGCCGACCACACCCTGGAGTTCCTCGGCCGCGCCGACGACCAGGTGAAGATCCGCGGCTTCCGCATCGAACTCGGCGAGATCCAGACCGCCCTGGCCGCGCACCCCGCCGTCGCCCAGGCCGCCGTCATCGCCCGCGACACCGCCCACGGCAAGCGCCTGCTCGGCTATGTGGTGCCCGCCGGTCCCGCCGGGCCAGCCGGGGGGGCCGCCGCCGACCCCGAGGCCCTGCGCGCCCACCTCGCGGAGCGGCTGCCCGCCCATATGGTGCCCAGCGCGATCCTCACCCTCGACGCCCTGCCGCGCACTGCCAACGACAAGCTCGACCACCGGGCCCTGCCCGACCCGGAGCCCACCGCCGGCACCGCGCACCGCACCCCCGCCACCGCGCGCGAAGCGGTCCTGTGCGCGCTGTTCCAGGACGTCCTGGGCCTGGAGACGCAGCCCTCGGCCGACGCCGACTTCTTCGAACTGGGCGGGCACTCCCTTCTCGCCGGCCGCATCGCCGCCCGCATCCGCGAGGCCGTCGACGAGGGCGTCAGCCTCGCCGACGTCTTCCGCAACCCCACCCCCGCCGCCCTCGCCGCCCTCGTGGGCGACGCCCCCGCGAGCCCCGCGGCGCCCGCGGACCGGCCCGAGCTCGTGCCCGTACCCCGCACGGACCGGATGCCGCTCTCCCCGGCCCAGAAGCGGCTGTGGTTCATGTACCGCCTCGAAGGCCCCAGCCCCACGTACAACATCCCGCTCCTCCTCACCCTCAACGGCCCCGTCGACGAAGGCGCCCTGCGCCTCGCCCTCGCCGACCTCACCGAGCGTCACGAAACACTCCGGACGGTATACCCCGCCACTGACAACGAGCCCTACCAGCGGATCCTGACGCCGGAGGGGGCCCGCCCCGAGCTGCACACCGCCCCCCTGGACGGCGATCGCACCGAGGCGGTGCGGCACTGCTTCGACCTCGCCACCGAACCCCCGCTGCGCGCCACGCTGTTCACCGACGGCGCCGAGCGGCACACCCTGCTCCTCCTGCTCCACCACATCGCGGGCGACGGCGCCTCCACCACCCCCCTGGCCCGCGACCTCGCCATCGCCTACGCCGCCCGGGCGGCCGGCGCCGCCCCCGAACTGCGGCCTCTGCCCGTCCAGTACACCGACCACACCGCCTGGCGGGAGCGGCTCCTCGGCACCGCCGACGCCCCCACCGAGCTCGCCGCGCGGCAACTGCGCCACTGGAAGGAAGCCCTCGCGGGCCTGCCCGACCAGCTCGAACTCCCCACCGACCGCCCCCGCCCCGCGGTCGCCTCCTACGCCGGCGACACCGTCCCCTTCCACCTCGACGCGGCCGCCCACGCACACGTCGAAGCACTGGCCCGCACCACCGGCACCAGTGTCTTCATGGTCGTCCAGGCCGCCCTCGCGACCCTCCTGACCCGCTACGGCTGCGGCACGGACATCCCCCTGGGCACGCCCGTCGCGGGCCGGGACGACGACACCACCGCCGACCTCGTCGGCTTCTTCGTCAACACCCTCGTCCTGCGCACCGACACCTCCGGCGCCCCGACCTTCCGGGCTCTCCTCGACCGCGTCCGCACCGCCACGCTCGCCGCCTACGAGCACGCCGACGTGCCCTTCGACCGGCTCGTCGAGGAGCTCAACCCGCCCCGCTCGCTGGCCCGGCACCCCCTCTTCCAGGTGATGCTCGCCTGGCAGTCGGTGCCCGACGCCGAGTTCGCCCTGGGCGAGGGGCTCACCGCCCGCACGGGCGCCGTCCCCTCCGGCACCGCGAAGTTCGACCTCACCCTCAACGCCGGCGAGCAGCCCGGCGGCGGCATCGCCGGGTTCCTGGAGTTCCGCACGGACCTCTTCGACGCCGGCACGGCGGAACGTCTCTCCCGCCACCTGGCGCGCCTGCTCACCGAGGCGGCCGCCCGGCCCGACACCCCGATCGGCCGGATCCCGCTCCTCGACGAGCAGGAGACGCACCGCTCCCTGGTCGAGTGGAACGCCGGCACCGCGGGCCCCGCCCCCTCCAAGCAGACCCTCGTGGAGCTGTACGAGGACGCCGCCCGCCGCCACCCCGGCCGCACCGCCGTCACCTGTGACGGGACGTCCCTCAGCTACGCCGAGCTGTCGGCGCGCGCGAACCGTCTCGCGCGGTCGCTGGCCGCGCGCGGTATCGGCCCCGGTGAGATCGTGGCGCTGGCCCTGCCGCGCTCCCTGGACCTGGTCGTGGGCCTGCTGGCCGTCGCCAAGTCGGGCGCGGCGTACCTGCCGATGGACCCGGACTACCCGGCCGACCGCCTGGCGTACATGCTCCAGGACGCCGCCCCGGCCGCCGTCGTCACCGACACCGCGACCGCCGGCCGGATCCCCGCGCACGACCTGCCCACCGTCCTCGTCGACGGCCCCGACGCCACGACGCACGGCACCGCCGACCTCACCGACGACGACCGCACCCGGGCCCAGCAGCCCGGCGACGTCGCGTACGTCATCTACACCTCGGGCTCCACCGGCCGCCCCAAGGGCGTGCCCGTCACCCACCACAACGTCGCCCGCCTCTTCTCCGCCACCGACCACTGGTTCGGCTTCGACGACAGCGACGTGTGGACCCTCTTCCACTCCTACGCCTTCGACTTCTCGGTCTGGGAAATGTGGGGCGCCCTGCTGCACGGCGGCCGCCTCGTCGTCGTCCCCCACCTGGTCAGCCGCGACCCCGGCGCGTTCCTGCGGCTCCTCGCCGGCGAGCGCGTCACCGTCCTGAACCAGACGCCCTCCGCCTTCTACCAGCTCATGGCGGCCGACAAGGAGAATCCGGGCACCGAACTGGCACTGCGCTACGTCGTGTTCGGCGGCGAGGCCCTGGAGCCGGCGCGCCTCGCCGACTGGTACGAGCGCCACGCCGACGACGCGCCCACGCTCGTCAACATGTACGGCATCACCGAGACGACCGTCCACGTCTCCTACATCGCCCTCGACCGGGCCAAGGCCGCCGCCGGTGCCGCCAGCACCATCGGCGTCAACATCCCCGACCTGCGCGTCTACGTCCTCGACGAGCACCTCCAGCCGCTGCCCCCCGGCGTCACCGGCGAGATGTACGTCGCCGGCGAGGGCCTGGCCCACGGCTACCTCGGCCGCCACGCCCTGACCGCCGAACGGTTCGTCGCCGACCCCTTCGCCCACCTCTTCGGCGAGCGCGGCAGCCGCATGTACCGCTCCGGCGACCTCGCCCGCCGCCGCGCCGACGGCAACCTCGACTACTTCGGGCGCGCCGACCACCAGGTCAAGATCCGCGGCTTCCGCATCGAACTCGGCGAGATCGAAGGCGTCCTCGCCGACCACCCCGACGTGGCCGACGCCGCCGTCGTCGTCCGCGAGGACACCCCCGGCGACAAGCGGCTCGTCGCCTACGCCGTCCCCGCCCGCGACACCACCCCGGCCGCCCTGCGCGAGCACACCGCCGGCGAACTGCCCGTCCACATGGTGCCCTCGGCCGTCGTCCTCCTCGACCGGCTGCCGCTGACCGCCAACGGCAAACTCGACCGCAAGGCCCTCCCGGCCCCCGACCTCGCCGCCGCCGTCACCGACGGCCGGGCCCCCCGCGGCCCCCGCGAGGAGCAGCTGTGCGAGATCTTCGCCGAGGTCCTCGGGCTGCCCCGGGTCGGCGTGGACGACAACTTCTTCGACCTGGGAGGCCACTCCCTCCTCGCCGTGCGCCTCGCCGGCCGCCTCAAGACGGCCCTGGGCGCCGAGGTCGGCATCGGCACCGTCTTCCAGGCCCCCACCCCGGCCGCCCTCGACGCCGCCCTCGACGCCTCCGACCGGACTGACGAGCTCGATGTCCTCCTCCCGCTGCGCCCGGCCGCCGAGGACGGCTCCTCCTCCCAGGCCCCGCTGTACTGCGTGCACCCGGCCGGCGGCCTCAGCTGGTGCTACGCCGGCCTCATCCGCCACCTCCCCGCCGACGTGCCGATCTACGGCATGCAGGCCCAGGGCGTCGGCCCGGCCACCGCCGCCGACCCCCTGCCCGCGACCCTGGAGGAGCTCGCCGCCCACTACGTCGACCGGCTCCGCGAGGTCCAGCAGGACGGCCCGTATCGCCTGCTGGGCTGGTCCACCGGCGGCATCATCGCCCAGGCCATGGCCACCCGCCTCCAGGACCTGGGCCACGAGGTCGAGCTGCTCGCGATCCTCGACGCCTACCCCGCCGAGGGCTTCCGCGAGCTGCCCGTGCCCGACCAGGCCGAAGCCCTCGAAGCGCTGCTCGCCATGGGCGGCTACGGGCCCGACAGCCTGGAGGGCAAGCCCTTCGAACTCGCCCACGTCACCGAGGTCCTGCGCCGCGAAGGCTCCCCGCTGGCCAGCCTGGACGACGCCACCATCGAGGCCCTCAACCGCACCTACCTCAACACCAACCACCTGGTGCGCGCCTTCGACCACCGCGTCTTCCACGGCGACGTGCTGTTCTTCCGGGCCACCGTCGACACCATCGACGACGAACTCACCCCCGAGACCTGGACCCCCTATGTCACCGGGCGGATCGACAACACCGACGTCGCCTGCTCGCACAAGGACATGACCCTGCCCGAACCGATCGCGCACATCGCCCGCGTCATCGGCGACCGCCTGCGAAACCTGGAGAACTGACGCCATGAGCGACGCACCCGCCAACCCCTTCGACGGCGACGGACCCTTTCTCGTCCTTGTCAACGACGAGGGCCGGCACAGCCTGTGGCCGGAGTTCGCCGCCGTACCCGACGGCTGGACCCGCGTCCACGGCCCGTGCGAGCGGCAGACCGCCCTCGACTGGATCACCGAGCACTGGACCGACCTGACCCCGGCCGCCCGGTGAGAGGCATACCCCCGCGCGTCGCCGTCGTGATCGTCTACACGGCGGCGATGTGCATGAACGGCCTCGACTCCACCATCGTCAACCCGGCGCTGCTCACCATCGCCCGGGACTTCGGCCAGCCCGTCTCGGCCGCCAACACCGTGGAGGTCGCCTTCCTGGTGGCGCTCGCCGTGGCCCTGCCCGTCGCGGGCTGGCTCGGCGACCGCTTCGGCACCAAGCGGGTCTTCCTCGGCGCGCTCGCCGTCTTCACAGCGGCCTCCGCGGCCTGCGGGCTCGCCCAGAACCTGGAGACCCTCGTCCTCGCCCGGGTCGTCCAGGGCATCGCGGGCGGGCTCCTCACGCCCGTCGGCATGACGCTGCTCTTCCGCGCCTTCCCGCCGCACGAGCGGATGAAGCTGTCGAAGGTCCTCATCGTGCCGACGGCGGCGATGCCCGCGCTCGGCCCGCCGCTCGGCGGCTTCCTCACCGAGCACCTCTCCTGGCACTGGCTGTTCTTCGTCAACGTGCCGATCGGCACGGCCGCCGTCCTGCTCGGCGTGCTCGCGCTGCGCGAGCAGGTGGAGGACGCCGAGGGCGGCTTCGACCGGAAGGGCTTCCTGCTCGCCACCCCCGCGCTCGGCCTGCTCACCTACGCGCTCGGCTTCGGCCCGGCCCACGGGTGGACCTCACCGGCCGTCGCGGTGAGCGCGGTGCTCGGCCTGGCCCTGCTCGTCGCGGCCTGCTTCCACCTGCTCAAGGCGAAGGCACCGCTGCTGGAGCTGAAGCTGCTGACCGACAAGGTCTTCGCGTCGGCCACGGTCCTCGCCCTGGTCACCTCGGCCGGGCTGATGGGCGTCCTCTTCGCGTTCCCGCTGCTCTACCAGGCGTCGCTGGGGGCCTCGGCCCTGGACGCGGGCCTGAGCGTCTTCCCGGAGGCACTGGGACTGATGCTGGCCTCGCAGGCGGTCGACCGGCTGCTGCCCCGGCTCGGGCCCCGGCTGCTCGCCGCGCCCGCCCTGGTCCTGGCGACGGCGGTCTTCGCCGCGCTGGCCGTGCCGGGGGTCGCCGAGAACGCCTGGGCGGTACGGGCGCTGATGTTCTGTGTGGGCCTGGTGCTGGGAACGGCCGTGCTCACCGTCCAGATCGCCGGGTTCGCGGACGTCCCGCCCCCGGCCATGGGCCAGGCGATGGGTCTGTTCACCATCGTGCGCACCCTGGGCGGCGCGCTGGGCATCGCCGTCACCGCCGCGGTCATCGCCGCGGCGGGCGGCACGGACGGCCACGGCGGAGACGCGGCGCCCGGCCCCTACCGGGCGGCGATCCTCACCACCGCCGCCCTGGTGGCCCTCGGGACGCTCTTCGCTCTGCGGCTGCCCAAGGACGCCCCCGCGCCGCCGCCGTTCGACGACGAACCGCAGGATGAGGAGACACCGGTGACGGCCTGACCTCCCCGGTCCTCGACATGCGTCCGCCCCCGACGGCCTCAGCCGGCGGGGGCGGACGCATGTGGCCGGGAGCGGTCAGGCCCGGTCGGCCAGCAGGCCGGTGAGCCCGTCGGCGAGGCCGCCGCGCCAGCAGGCGTAGTCGTGGCCCCCGTTGAACTCCCCGTACGTCACGTCGTAGCCGCGAGCCTGCAGGACGTCCCGCAGGTGGCGGTTCTGGGGGAGCAGCATCCACTCCTGCAGGCCCACCTCCAGATGGAAGCGGACCGGCAGCTTCGCGCGCTGGGCGAACTGCCGGGTGAGCCACTCGCTGCCGCTGTCGAACTCCGTGCCGTCCGGCCACCAGAACGAGCCCGACTGGGACAGCGCGTTCCCGAACCGCTCCGGCCTGCGGAACGCCGCGAACGCCGCCGTCAGGCCGCCCGCGCTCTGCCCCGCCACCACGGTGCGCGCCGGGTCCGCGGTCGCCCCGTGGCGCTCGGCGGCCCAGGGCAGCAGCACATCGGCCAGCCAGTCCACGAACGGCCCGCTGCAACTGAGGTCGGCCATCCGCCGGTCCCGGCCCATGGTCTCCACCAGCAGGGTGACCGTCGGCGGGATCCGGCCCTCCGCGAGGAGGTTGTCGAGGGTGTCACCGATGCCGAGCACCGGTCCCCACATCTCCCCGTCGAGCAGCACCGCCACCGCGTACGGGCCGCCGCCGGCCCGGTGTCCGGCGGGCAGGTGCACGGTCACCCGGCGCCCGTCGACCTCGGTGGCGAGGCTCTCGCCGCGCGCCACCTCAGGGCGGGGAAGGGCCCAGGGCTGGGCGGGGGCGTCGGGGAGCTCCATCACGGACGAGGGGTTGCGGCCGTCGCGGGACGGCAGGACCGGCGCGGTGTTGAGCGGGTCCGGCACGGCCGTGTCCAGGATCCGCAGCCAGGACGCGCGGTCGGCGCGGAGGTTCTCCTCCCGCGACCCGCGGGCGATGTGGAACTGGTACGACGCGCGGTGGTCGGCGCGCAGCCGGTGGCTGATCGCCCAGACGTCCGTGCCGGGGACCTTCGCCATCAGGTGCGGTGCGAGGTCACCCGCGTGCCGGTCCTTGTCGGTGACGGTGTGGAGCAGCGCGAGGACGTCGGCGGCGGGGGCCGCAGGGTCGTCCCGCAGCACGAACGTGACGAGCCGGTACGCCGGGTCGGTGCCGTCGGGCTCGACCAGCGGGGTGCCGGTGGCTTTGGCGTGCCGCCAGAAGTTCTCGCCGGCCTCGCGGTCACCGGCCGCGACGGCCTCGGCGAGGCGGCGCAGTATCGGGCTCTGAACGTCCATGGGCTTCCTTTCAGTGGCAGGTGGAGGAAGAGGAGCCCCCGGCCGCCCTCCCCGGTGCGGCCGGGGGAGGGCGGCCGGTCGCCCGCTACACGCGCGTCGCGGCCGAGCGCCCCAGGAGGACCCAGAGCAGGAACGGTCCGCCCAGGACCGTGGTGACGATGCCGACGGGGATCTCCACCCCGCTCAGTGCCACCCGCCCGACCGTGTCTGCGAGGACGATCAGCACGGCACCGACGAGCATCGAGCCGAGCACCGGTACGCGCAGCGGCCCCGCGAGCCGGCCGGCGATGACCGGCGAGGCGAGGGCGACGAAGCCGACCGGGCCGCAGATCCCGACGGCCAGCCCGGCGAGGCCCACCGCGAGCAGCATGCAGAGCAGCCGCACCCGGTTCGGCGCGACACCGAGCGAGGCGGCCGTGGAGTCGTCGAAGCGCAGCACGTTGAGGTGGCGGGCGACGACGAGGGCGAGCGGCACCAGCACGGCCAGGCCGATGAGGACCGGGACGGCGACGGAGTAGCTGCGGCCGTTGAGGCTGCCCGACGTCCAGACGTACAGGGAGCTCGCGGAGTTCAGGGAGCGGCGGGAGAGCACGACCTGGGTGACCGCGGAGGCGAGCGCCGACATGGCCAGGCCCACGACGAGGACGCGGTAGCCGCGCTGCCCGAGGCCGCCGGAGACGGTGGTGACGACGAGTACGGCGGCGAGCGCGCCGACCGGGCCCGCCCACCAGGCGCCGAAGGTGCCGCTGAGGGTCGCCGAGAGCAGGACGGCGGCGGTGGCGCCGTCGTTGACGCCGAGCAGCTCGGGGGTGGCGAGCCGGTTCCTCGCGAGGGTCTGGGTCAGGCAGCCCGCCAGGCCCAGTGCCGCGCCGGCGGCGAGCCCGGCGACGATCCGGCCGAGCCGGAACTTCTGCACCAGCAGCACGTCGAAGCGGTCGCCCGACCCGAACACCGCGTTGAAGGTACGGCTGATGCCCATGTCGCTCTGGCCGGCGTAGGCGGAGAGCACCACCGCGCACAGGAGCAGGGCGGCCAGGAACAGGGCGGCGAGCGCGGCCCGCCGGGGCACCAGCACCGACAGGGCGCCGCGCCGCACGACCAGGCTCTCGGCCCGCCGCTTCGTCCGCGTCCGCAGCCGCGCGGCGAGCCGGCCGAGGGCGGGGGCGCGGTCGCCGCGCGAGGGGCTCTCGTCGGTGGCCGGGTCCGTCATGCCCATGGCCCCGAGCCGCTTGGAGCGGACGAGGGCGATGAGGACCGGCGCCCCGAAGAGGGCGATGATGACGGAGACGGGCGCCTCGAACGGCCGGGAGACCACCCGGGCCAGGATGTCGGAGCCCGTCAGGACGCCCGCGCCGATCAGCCCGGCGAGCAGGATCTGGGCCAGGAGCCGGGGCCCGGTGACGGCCCGGGCGAGGAAGCCGGCGAGCAGGCCCAGGAAGGAGATCGGGCCCACCAGCGCCACGGACGCCGCGGTCAGCAGCGTCACCGCCAGCGCCACCACCACGCGGATGGTGCCCGGCCGGTGGCCCAGGCCGCGGGCGAGGTCGTCGCCGAGCGCGAGGGCCGACAGGGGCCGGGCGATGAGCAGCGCCACGACGAAGCCGACGGCGAGGACGGGGGCGAGTCCTTCGAGCTTCCCGAAGCCCTCGACGCCGGCGAGCGAGCCGAGGACCCAGAACCGGAACCGGTCGTAAGTTTCGGCGGAGTTCACGATCAGCACGCTGGTGACGCCGCCGAAGGTCGCGCCGAGCGCGGAGCCGGCGAGGACCAGGCGCATCGGTGAGCCGCCGCCGCGGCGGCCCGCGATGAGCAGGACGAGCGAACTGGCCAGCACGGCGCCGCCGAAGGCCCACAGCAGATAGCCGTAACCGCTCTGGACCCCGACGAAGGTGATGCCGACGACGACACCGAGGGAGGCGCCCGCGTTGACGCCCAGCAGCCCCGTCTCGGCGAGGGGGTTGCGGGTGACGGCCTGCAGCAGGCAGCCGGCGGTGCCGAGCGCCGCGCCGACGAGCAGCGCGGTGAGGGTCCGGGGGATCCGCAGGTCCCCGACGACGAGGGAGAGCCGGGAGTTGTCGCGTGCGCCGTCACGCCCCAGGAGGTAGTCCAGGACGTCGCCCGGCCCGACCTCTCCCGCGCCTATGGACAGGGAGAGCGCGGCGAGGAGCGCGACGGCCAGGACCAGGGCGGCCGAGGCCACGAGGAGCGGCCGGCCGCCGGGCGGGCGGCCCTTCGGGGTCGGCCGGCCGAGGGGCTGCACCTCCGGGGGGCCCACGTGCGACAGTGTCATAACAGGTAAGGCTAGCCTAAGAAGATTGTATTCTCGCAGGCGGAGGGCCCGGTGGCCGGTCCGCGGGCCCGTCCGGCTCCACGGGGTAGGGGACGAACGTCGTGCGGTTCTCGTCGACGGCCAGCCGCCGGCCCAGCGGCGGCACGGCACGCTGCGGGCAGTCGAGCCGCTCACAGACCCGGCAGCCCATCCCGATCGGGGTGGCCGCGCCCGCGTCGCCGAGGTCCAGGCCCGCCGAGTACACCAGCCGCGGCGCGTGCCGCACCTCGCAGCCCAGGCCGATCGCGAACGTCTTGCCCGGCTCGCCCCAGCCACCGCGGAAGCGGGTGACGGCCCGCGCCGTCCACAGGTACCGCTGGCCGTCCGGCATCGCGGCCACCTGCACATGGACCCGGCCGGGCGAGGCGAACGCCTCGTAGACGTTCCACAGCGGGCAGGTGCCGCCACCGCGCGAGAAGTGGAAGCCGGTCGCGGACTGCCGCTTGGACATGTTGCCCGCCCGGTCCACCCGCACGAATGAGAAGGGCACGCCCCGGGCGCGCGGCCGCTGGAGCGTGCTGAGCCGGTGGCACACCGTCTCGTACCCGACGCCGAAGTGGTCGGCCAGCCGCTCGATGTCGTAACGCATCTCCTCGGCCGCGGTGTGGAAGACGCCGTAGGGCAGGATCAGCGCGGCGGCGGCGTAGTTGGCCAGCCCGATCCGGGCCGGGGACCACGCGGGGGAGTCCGCCGCGAAGTCCTCCGCCGCGAGCTGCGACAACTGCTCCCCGAACTCCAGCAGCGCGAGCTGGGTGGCCATCCGGAACGCCTGCTGCCCCGGCCGCAGCCGGGGCGAGAGGTGCAGGAGGCGGGCGGCCGGCTCGTAGCGGTGCAGCTCCTCGGCGCCGGACACCACCCGCACCCCGTGCGCGTCGGCCAGCCGCGCGGTCAGCGCCTCGCGCACCGCGCCGCGGCGCACCCCGGCGGCGCCCGCCAGCCGCTCCGCGGCGACGTCCAGTTCGTGCAGATAGTTCTGCCGCCGGTAGAAGAACTCCCGCACCTCCTCGTGGGGGGTGCGCCCGGCCGCGGCCACCGCCGGCCCCTCCCGGCCGCCGGCCAGCTCGGCGAGCCGCTCGGTGAGGGCGCGGTTGCGGCGGTCCAGGCCGAGCAGGACCTCCGCGACCGACGGCAGCCGGGCCGCGAGCTCGGCCAGGTCGCGCGGGGAGACCTTCGCGCCCGTCACCTCGTCGGCGAGGGCCTCGCGCAGGTCCGCCAGCAGCCGGGTGGTGTCGCGCTCGGAGAAGAATCCGGGGTCGACCCCGAACGCCTCGGTGAGCCGCAGGAGTACGGGCACGGTCAGCGGCCGCGCGTCGTGCTCCATCTGGTTCAGATAGCTGGGGGAGACGGCCAGCCGCCGGGCCAGCTCGGCCTGGCTCAGCCGGCGCTCCTCCCGCAGCCGGCGCAGCCGTGCCCCCGCGTAGGTCTTGCTCATCCCCGCCCTCTCCTCCGTCCGGTCGGCGCCGAGGACAACCCTCGCAGAACCCCGCTCAGGGCGCGCCGGCCGGGCCGAGGGGCCGCCCGCAGCGCAGGTTCCACCGCCCGGCCCGCCCCGAGAGCCCGGTCAGCGACAGCGGCGGCACGTCGAGCCGCCAGAAGGCGTGCGGCGGCAGGCCGAGCGCGTGCACCACCAGCGCGCGCACCACCGCCGGTTCGACCACGGCGAGCACCCGGCCGTCGCCGCCGGCCAGGGAGTCCAGCCACCCGCCCGTCCGGTCGGCCAGCGCGCGCACCGACTCCCCGCCGTGCGGCGCGGCTTCGGGGTCCGCCAGCCAGGTGGCCACGGCCTCCGGCTCCGCCGCGGCCACCTCCTCCAGGGTCAACCCCCGCCAGCGGCCCGCGTCCAGGTCGCGCAGCCCGGGCTCGGGGCGGGCGTCCAGGCCGAGGGCACGGGCGGTCTGCCGGCAGCGCGCGGAAGGGGCGGTGAGCCGGGTGGACGCGGCCGGCAGCGCACCGGCGGCCGCCTCGGCCCGGGCCGCCGCGGCCGCGTCGAGCGGGGCGTCGTCGTCGAAGCGCGCCGCGCGCAGGGCGGGCCCGGCCGCCGGTGAGATCAGCATCACACGCAAGGTCATGACCCGCCTCGTCCCTTCCCTCCACGGCCGCCCGACGTCCGCCGGCGGCTCTCTTCCCGTCCGGTGGCGGCCTGTTCGCGCTCCGCCCCTTGGGCACCGCGCGCCCCGGCGCAAGCAGATCACGGACACCACGCGTGGCCTGCGCCGGGGTGCACATCCATACGCCGTAGCGCATGGGTTCGGTGCGCGGTACGGTCGCCAGGCAATGACGACGGGGTGAACGGAAGTCCGGTGTGAATCCGGCACGGTCGCGCCACTGTGTACCCGGCCCACGCGCCCCCTCCCCAGGGGCGGGCCGGGCAGTCAGACCCGTACCCGTCGTCCGAGGCACCAACGACCGGGACGCGTGTTCCCCAGGAGGTTCTGTCATGGCACAGTCAGCCGCTCCCGCCACCCCCGCCATACCGGCGGTCACCCCCATCTCCCTGAAGGCGATCGCCCCCTGGGCCCTCTTCGCCGGCATCCTGATGCTGGTCCTGCTCTACTTCGTCGGCGCCGAGCAGGGCGCCACCTCGCTCATCTCCGGTGAGAACGTGCACGAGTGGCTCCACGACGGGCGCCACCTGCTCGGTTTCCCCTGCCACTAGAACTCAGGGGAACCAAGTCGTGAACTCCTTCTCCGTCCGGGCCCTGCTCGTCCGGGGCATGCTCGCCGGCCTCGCCGCCGGCGTCCTCGCCCTGATCGCCGCCTACTTCCTCGGCGAGCCCCAGGTGGACTCCGCCATCGCCTTCGAGGCGGCGCACAGCCACGAACACGGCGGCGCCGAGCCGGTCAGCCGCTCCCTGCAGTCCACGGCCGGGCTGGCCACCGGCATCCTCGTCTACGGGGTGGCCATCGGCGGCATCGCCTCGCTGGTCTTCTGCGTCGCCCTGGGCCGCATCGGGAGCTTCGGCCCCCGGGCGACGGCCGTGCTGGTCTCCCTCGGCGCGCTCCTGGCCGTCTATGTGGTGCCCTTCCTGAAGTACCCCGCCAACCCGCCCTCCGTCGGCGACCCCGACTCCATCGGGGAGCGCACCGCGCTGTTCTTCCTGATGATCGCCCTCAGCGTCCTGCTGTCGGTGGCCGCGGTCATCCTGGGCAAGCGGCTGGCACCCCGGCTGGGCAATTGGCACGCCACCGTGGCGGCGGGCGCGGCCTTCGTGGTCGCGGTCGGCCTCGCGTACGCCTTCCTCCCCTCGGCCAACGAACTGCCCGAGGACTTCCCGGCGGGTCTGCTCTGGCGCTTCCGGGTGTCCGCCCTCGCCATCCAGCTCCTGCTGTGGACCGGCTTCGGCCTGGTCTTCGGCCACCTCGCCGAACGGCTGCTCACCCCTAGGAGCACCGTCCGGCGGACCGGGACGGTGCCGGCCTCCCCGGCGCACTGAGACCCCCCGTCACCACACAGGGCCCCCGCCGAGGCGGGGGCCCTGTGCGCTTTTCCGTCAGCCGCCAACGCCCCCTCATCCTTTAGTGGTTCGGATTTCGCCCCCGCCGGGACCGGGTGCGACGATGCGCTCGCCATCGAACCGACACACGAGGAATGGAGCCTGCATGCAGCGCTGTGGGGGAGAGCCGGTCCGCCGGTGGGGAGTCCCGCTGACCGTGTCCGCCGCGGTCCTGGCCGTCGCCCTGCCGGTGCCCGTGGCCGATGCCACGAGCGGCCCGAAAGTCGGAGCGAAGGGCGCCTACCTGCTCGACAGCGGCGCCGACCGCCCGCTGTGGGGCAAGGCGGCGGACTCCCGGCGGCAGATGGCCAGCATCACCAAGATCATGACTGCGGTCGTGGTGCTCGACACCCCCGGGGTGAACCTCGACCGGCAGATCGCCGTCAAGCAGTCCTACCGCGACTACGTCGCGCGGACCGAGGCGAGCACGGCGGACCTGCGCACCGGGGACAGACTGACGGTCAGGCAAATGCTGTACGCGCTGATGCTGCCGTCGGGCTGCGACGCGGCGTACGCCCTCGCCGACACCTTCGGCAGCGGCGCCACCGAGGCCGCGCGCACCAAGTCCTTCATCTCCAAGATGAACAAGAAGGCCGCCCGGCTCGGGCTCAGGAACACCAGCTACGACTCCTTCGACGGCATCTCCTCCCGGGGCGGCAACCTCAGCACCCCGCGCGATCTGGCCGAGCTCGCCCGGCACGCGCTGGGCGACCGCGTCTTCCGCGAGGTCACGGGCGCGGCGAGCACCCAGCAGAAGGCGAAGAACGTCAACCGCCTGTACACCTGGTACAACACCAACAAGCTCCTCGGCTCCTACCGGGGGGTGACCGGCATCAAGACCGGCACCACCTCGGCGGCCGGGCCCTGCCTGGTCTTCGCCGCGCGGCAGGGCGGCCGGACCGTGGTCGGCGTCATCCTCAACGACCCCACCCAGCGGTACCCGGACGCGGCCCGGATGCTGGACTACGCGTTCAAGAAGCACACCCCCCTGAAGCTCCGTCAGCTCCCCGAAACGGCACGCGAGGACTGACCCATACCGCGTGTGCCCCACCGGCCCGGACCCCGACCGAGGGTCCGGGCTTGTTTTATACCTGAACGAGTGAACCGTCAGCAGGGAAGTGCAGGATGGCGAACTCCCCCCGGGGCGACGGCGGATAGAGTCCTTCCTGTCCGGAAACGGACACCGGACCGCACGTTCACCGACGGCAGCGCACTCTTCCGCCGTCCCGTCGACACGCCCGGTCGGCCCCGACCCCACTCCTCGGCACGCCCCGCGACCCGTGGTTCCCGCGTGCCCATGGGCCCTACCCCTGCCCGAGAACGGGAGCGCTCACCCCCCTCGTCCAGCGACCCCCGGAGGCGCCATGTCCGCCCGAAAAGAGCAGCGAGCCTACCGCGCCCGGCCCCTCCTTGTCGGCCCCGCGGCCCCGCCGGCCCCGGCGGCGAGCGACGGGCCGGAGGGGCGATGACGCTCCTCAGGCGGCGCAAAGCCCGCGAGTTCCCCGTCTCGGACAGTGAACTCCTGCTGTTCGGCGGCGCCTTGCGCTACGACGCCCCCTTCGCCACCCACCAGAAACCCCTGGTGCGGATGACCTTCTGGGCCATGGCGCGGCAGCTCCCGGCGATGGTCGCCACCGTGGCCCGGGCCGCCTGGCGCGAGGACCCCGCCGCCCTGCTGACCCTGCTGGGCGCGGAGCTGGGACAGGGCCTGACCCGCGCCTTCGGGCTGGTGGCCGCCAACCGGGTGCTCCTCGCCCTCTTCGCCGCCGGGCCCACCGCGGAACGGCTGCGCCAGGCCCTGCCCGCGCTGCTGGCCATCGCCGTGGTCACGGCCGTCTCCGCGCTGTTGTCGGCCGTCTCCGTCGCCGCCGCGGGCCAGCTGGAGCCCAAGGTGGAACGCGTCTGCACCGCCCGCTTCTACCGGTCGGCGGTGCGGGTCGAGCTCGCCGCCCTGGAAGACAAGGAGTTCCACCGCAAGCTCGACGCCGGACGCTTCGGCACCGACTCGGTGCGGCTGATGCTCAGTTCCTCGGTGACGGTCGTCAACGCCCTGGTCGGCCTGGCCGCCGCCGCCGGGGTGCTCGCGCTGCTGCACCCCGCGCTGGTGGGGATGCTGGTGCTGATCGCCTCCCCCAAGGGCTGGGGCGCGGTGGTCTCCGCCCGCCGGCAGTACGCCTCGCGCCACGCGTGGATCGAGCACCGGCGCGCCATCTCCGTCATCACCTCCACCCTCACCAGCCAGGACTCCGCCGCCGAGATCCGGGTGCACGGCGCCGGGCGAATGCTCGTCGACGCCTACGACGACATGTCGGGGACCGTCGAGCAGGAGCAGCGGCGCCTCGCCCGCGCCCAGGCGGCCACCCAGACCGCGGCCTCCGCGCTGTCCGGGGCGGCGGCCGTCGCCGCGTACGGCGTGCTGTGGCTGCTGCTGGCCTCCGGCGGGATGCCGCTGGCCGTCGCCGGCACCGCGGTGATCGCCGTGCGGTCCTCCGGGGCGAGCCTGACCGCCCTGGTGATGCAGGTCAACCGCCTCTACGAGGAGGCCATGTACCTGGGCGACCTGGAGGACGCCTGCGCGGCCGCCGAGCGCCACGCCATCCCCACCGGGGGCGCGCCCCTGGCCGCGGGCGTGACGGACATCCGCCTGAAGAAGGTGACGTTCGTCTACCCCGAGGCCGCCACGCCCGCGCTGTGCGAGGTCACCCTGGCCGTGCCGCCCGGCAAGGTCGTCGCGCTGGTCGGGGAGAACGGCTCCGGCAAGACCACCCTGTCCAAGCTGATCGCGGGGCTGTACCTGCCCACCTCCGGGCGCCTGACCTGGAACGGCACGGATGTCAGGGAGCTCGACCGGGACCAGCTCTTCGACCGGGTGGCCGTGCTGTCCCAGGACTTCCCCCGCTGGCCCATGACGGCCCGCGCCAACGTGCACATCGGCCGCCCCGGCCAGCGGCTGGACCAGGCGCGGATCGAGCGCGCGGCCGCCGAGGCCGACGCCACCGACGTCATCGCCTCCCTCCCGCACCAGTGGGACAGCCTGGTGATCAAGGGCTTCGAGCGGGGCACCCAGATCTCCGGCGGCCAGTGGCAGCGCCTGGGCAGCGCCCGCGCCCGCTACCGCCGGGCACCCCTGCTGATCGTGGACGAGCCGACCTCGGCGCTGGACCCCAAGGCGGAGGTCGAGGCGTTCCAGTCCCTGCGGACGCTGACCGACGACGGGACGACCGTCCTGCTGATCACCCACCGGCTGGCCGCGACGGCGACCGCCGACCTCATCTACGTCCTGGACCGCGGCCACCTGGTGGGGGAGGGCACGCACGAGGAGCTGATGGCCGTCGAGGGCGGGCTCTACCGCTCGATGTACGAGCTCCAGGCCGCCCAGTACGGCATCGGCCCCGACCCGCACTCCGGCCCCGCCCGGCGCACCGGTTCCCCCCATGCACAGCCCGCCCAGACCTGAGGACCGGGCCGCCGCCCCGCCCGCTCCGTCCCGCCGGCCGCCGGGTCCCCTGGCGAGCACCTTGCGCGATGTCTTCGGGTGCCTCGGCGTGATCGTGGCCGCCGTCCTCATCTCCCTGCTCTGCGTCCACCTGCAGCACGCCTACCCCGGGCTCGCCGGCGAGTGACCGGTATCGGGCAAGTGCCGACATCGCCCGCACGGCCCGCATGGCCCCGCTTCCTGCCGAACCCGGCGGTGTGCGACGCGCCATTACGAGCCATGGACGGGGAGCGGTTGCGCGGAGTCTAGGCGGACCCGGCCACCGGCTCCTACGATGCGAACGCTCCCCGTCCCACGGGTTGCCGGAGGGTGCGGCTTGACATGGGCACGCCCCAGGTTGTCCAGCCCTCACCCACCCCGGTCCGGCATCCGCTCCGATTCCCCGGCTCGACCCCGGCTCGTCCTGAGCCGTACCCCAAGCCGCTCACGTCCCCGGACAACGATTGGAGAGCCATGCCTGTCGGCCTACTCGCAGGAACAGCGATCGCGGCGCTTTTCGCCTCGCCGTTCTCCACGTACGACGCCTCGGTCATCGTCAACCCGCCGCCGGACAAGATCGTGATCGAGATAGCCACGGTCAACGGGTCCGGCTGTCCCGCCGGGACCGCCGCCGTGGCCGTCTCGCTCGACAACACGGCCTTCACCGTCACTTACAGCGACTACCTCGCCCAGGTGGGACTGGGCTCCAAGCCGACCGACTTCCGTAAGAACTGCCAGCTCAACCTGATCGTGCACGTGCCGCAGGGCTTCACCTACGCCATCGCCAGCGCGGACTACCGCGGCTACGCCAAGCTGGAGCCCGGGGCGACGGGTACCCAGAGAGCCTCGTACTACTTCCAGGGCTCCTCCCAGACGGTGCCGAGAACGCACACCTTCAAGGGCTCCTACGCGGACAGCTGGCAGGCGACGGACAACGTCGACGTGGCCGCGCTGGTCTGGGCGCCCTGCGGCGAGAAGCGGAACTTCAACATCAACACGGAGCTCCGCGTCAACGCCGGCACGTCCGACCCGGCGAAGACCAACAGCTTCATGACGATGGACTCCACGGACGGCGCCATCAACACCATCTACCACCTCGCCTGGAAGGAGTGCCCGCGGAAGTAGCCGCGGTACCGAGGAGGTGCGGCCGGGGCCCGCGCACCGGAGCGGGCCCCGGCCGCACCGTACGTGCCCGCGCGGCCGCCCGTCCTGACGAGGACTTTATGGCCGATGGACAGGCTCCCACCTGCTGTGATAGCGCTCCGCACGCCCATGGTCACCTATAGGGTATAGACCTCTGGCGAAAAGCGAGCGACTGTGGGGTGAACCACGCGAAGAGCACACGGCCCACAAGTCTTCCCCCCCCGCAGGACCGTACCGGCGTCGGAGACGAGTTCCGCTCAGCGCCCCTTCGCGCTACCTCGATTGCGCAAGAGCCAGATGCCTGCAACCAGCCGCGACACAGTGAGTCCCCCGCACAGGGCGGACGCCTTCGGCGTCACCGACCCGGCTGCCGAACGGGGCTCTTCACCGCTGAAACCCGCCGGCCCCCGCGGCCCGCGGATCCCCCTGTGCATGCACGCTCCGCACCCGCGGTGGCAGCTGCACCACCTGCCGCCCGGCCATCCCTCCCGCGCGATCACCCTGCCCGCGACGACCCGGTCCGCCGCGGCCGCCCGCCGGTTCTCCGAGCGGCTGCTGGCCGAATGGGGACTGGACGAGCTGGCCGGGGACACCGCGCTCCTGCTCTCCGAGCTCGTCACCAACGCCGTCGTGCACGTGCCCGACGCCTCCGGGGGCATCGAGCTCGTCCTGACCCGCGCCCGGGGACACCTCATCGCCCAGGTCACCGACGCCGGCGGCCGGCTGCCGCGCTGCGGCCGGGCGGGCGCCGACAGCGAGAACGGGCGCGGCATGTGGCTCGTCGAGGCGCTCGCCGCCCGCTGGGGGCACCACGCCTCCGGCAACGGCAAGACCGTGTGGTTCACCCTGCCCCTCCCGGCCCCCACCGCCTGAGCACCTCTTTTTCTCGGTACTCGCGGCCCCCACCGGTCGTCCCCGGCCCCACCGCCCCCGCTTGCGGACGAACACACCCTGTGCCGCGGGCTGCGCGGTGACCGGTTTCGGAGAGACCATGGAAGTCGCTGCGACGTCACGGGCAGGACCGGCGCGAGGCCGCCGCACCACCCCCCGGCGGGCGGAAGGAGGACCTCGATGGGCACGACCGACGCGTTCCGGCCGGAACCGGGCGGGGCCACGGCCGCCACCTCCGAGCCCGGCGGCCTGCTGGACCTGCTGAGCGTGGCCGCCGTGGTGCTCGACGAGCGCGGCAGGATCGTGCTGTGGAGCCCCCAGGCCGAGAAGCTCTTCGGCTGGACCGCGGCGGAGGCCCTGGGCCGCTACGGCGCCCGGCTGCTCGTCAGCGAGGAGCACCTCGACCAGGTCCTGCGGCTGTTCGCCAAGGTCATGGGCGCCGGCGAGTCCTGGGCCGGAGTCTTCCCCGCCCGGCACAAGGACGGCACCCCCCGCCTGGTCGAATTCCGCAACATGCGGCTGGAGGACCAGAGCGGCGGCTTCTACGCCCTGGGCATCGCCACCGACCAGAAGATCCTGCGCCACGTCGAACGCGACCTCGCCCTGTCGGTCGGACTGATCGCCCAGTCGCCCATCGGACTGGCCGTCCTCGACACCGACCTGCGCTTCGTCATGGTCAACCCCGCCCTGGAACGCATCCACGGCCTCCCCGCGGAAGCCCACCTCGGCCGCCGGGTCGGCGAGGCCCTGCCGCGCTCGGACGCCGCGGAGATCGAGGCCGCCATGCGCGAGGTGCTGGAGACCGGCACCCCGCTGCTCGACCGCTTCGCCGTGGGCCGCCAGGGCGGCGCCGCCACCGACGACACCGCCCAGCTCGTCTCCTACTACCGGCTGGAGGACCCCGGGGGCCGCACCCTGGGCCTGGCCACCTCCGTCGTCGACGTCACCGACCGGGTCCGGGTGAACAACGAGACCCGCCGCCGCACGGCGCTGATCGCCGACGCCTCCGTGCTGATCGGCACCACCCTCGACCTCGACCAGACCGCCCGGGAGCTCGCCGAGGTCGTGGTGCCCGGCCTCGCGGATGTCGCCGCCGTCGACATCCTCGACACCATCCTGGGCACCGAGCACACCGCCCCGGCCGGGCAGGCCGCCGTCTTCCGCGCGCTCGCCGTGGCCTCGGCCGACGCCTCCGACGCCGTCCGCGCCGCCGACCCGCCCGGCCAGATCGCCCAGTACGCCGCCGACCGGCTCGTCACCCGCTGCGTGACCACCGGCCGCCCGGTCCACATCGCGCACGTCCGCCCCGAGGACCTGCCGCGCATCGCCCGCAACGAGGAGGCCGCCGGCCTGCTCGCCCGCGCCGGCCTGCACTCCTACATGGCGGTACCGCTGATCGCCCGGGGCGAGGTGCTGGGCGCCCTGGACCTCAAGCGCGTCGGCGACTCCCCGCCCTTCGGCGAGGACGACGTCGTCCTCGCCGGCGAACTGGCCGCCCGCGCCGCCGTCTGCATCGACAACGCCCGCTGGTACCAGCGCGAACGCACCAGCGTCCTCACCCTCCAGCGGAACCTCCTGCCGCAGCGGCCCCCGCACCTGGTGGGCCTGGAGATCGCCTACCGCTATCAGCCCGCCGGGGCCGCCAGCCAGGTCGGCGGCGACTGGTTCGACGTCATCCCGCAGGACGGCGACCAGAGCGCCCTCGTCGTCGGCGACGTGATGGGCAGCGGCATCAACGCGGCCGCGGCCATGGGCCAGCTGCGCACCGCGGCCCGGACCCTCGCCCAGCTCGGCCTCGACCCCGCCCAGGTGCTGCGCCACCTCGACCACACCGCCTCCGGCCTGGACCAGATGATCGCCACCTGCCTGTACGCGGTGTACGACCCGGCGCGGGGCCGGGTGTGCGTCGCCAACGCCGGACACCTGCCGCCCGCCCTCGTCCGCCCCGGCCGTCGGCCCGTCCTGCTGGACCTGCCCGCCGGGGCCCCGCTGGGCGTCGGCGGCGTCCCCTTCGAGAGCGTCGGCGTGGATCTGGCACCCGGTGACGAGCTCGTGCTCTACACCGACGGGCTGGTCGAGACCCGGGACCAGGACATCGACACCCGCCTAGAGGCCCTGCTCACCGTCCTTCAGGACGCCCCGGAAGACCTGGAGGCCACGTGCGACCTCCTGCTGAGGACCCTGCGCGACGGCAACGACCAGGACGACGTGGCCCTCCTCGTCGCCCGGGTCACCGCCCCGGCCGAGCCCGTCAGCCCCGCAGGGTGATGCGGTACGAGGCCCGCTCGTCGTCCAGGGTGATCCTGGCCTGCCCGACCGCGCCCGCGTAGCTGCCGGTGCCGCCCGTGACGGCGGCCGTCGTGGTGTAGGGGCCGCGGCCGAAACGGTCGGTCATCGACGTCAGGACCAGGGTGCCCTGATCGGTCCGCAGCACCCGCTGGCACTGGGTGACGATGCCCTCGTACCGCGCGAGGACCACGTCGCAGCGGTCGCTCGCGTCCCCCACGCGCCGCCCGGTGGTCTCCTTGCCGTTCTTGTCGCTGACGGTGGAGTGCAGGTCGAAGTACGTCACCCAGGTGTCGCCGGTCTTGGGGTGCTCGGGGGCGGTGCTCACCTTCTGCACCGTCGTCAGCCGGAGCTCCTGGTCCGCGTCGGCCGCGGCGGGCTGGAGGGACAGCACACTGAACGTCACGGCACCGGCGGCGGCCACCGCGGCCGCGGCGATGCCGAGGGTGCGACGGGGACGGTCACGGAACATCGGATCCTCCAGATCGACGTCGGAGCAGTCCGCCGGCCGCGGGGTCCCCCTCACCAGCCTCGCCCGGCGCTGCGTTCACCACGACGCCGACGGTATCGCGGAGTGACTGCCCCTCGACACCACGTGACCCACGAGAAAGCGCCAATCTGTCCGCTGGGGGCGAGCGTGTCTCCGGACATCGGACAAGTGGGCCGATCGGCCGTCTGCGGCCGGGAGTTGTGGGTGCACCACCGCTGCGCGGCGGTGTCCTCAAGTTCCCCCAGCTCACGCTGGGAGGTGCACCCGGACGGGCTGGTTCGGGCTGAGCCGGCCGCCCCGGCCGCCGCTCCCCACGCCGCGCCCAGGGCCAGCGCGACCGGGGCGTTGCCCCGCAGCTC
>NZ_JBEYZW010000025.1:0-92040 GCF_040646215.1 Streptomyces sp. NPDC046215
ACGCCCGGTAACATTCCGAACCCGGAAGCTAAGCCTTTCAGCGCCGATGGTACTGCATGGGGGACCGTGTGGGAGAGTAGGACGCCGCCGAACAATTTTTGATGAAAGCCCCGGTGGGAACTTCGGTTCCTACCGGGGCTTTCTGCATTTACGGGGGCTCTTCCCCGACCCCTCTGCAGCCCCCCACGCCCGCTGCGGGTAGGGTCATGAGGCATCGTTGGTACATATCCCCACAGGAGGCCCCCGGGTGGAGGTCCAGGAGACGCGCGTACAGACCAACCGCGTCCTCACCATCCCGAACATCCTCAGCATGGCCCGCCTCGTCGGCGTACCCCTCTTCCTGTGGCTGATCCTCCGGCCGGAGCTCGACGGCCACAACAGTGACGGGTGGGCGCTGCTGGTGCTCGCGCTCAGCGGCATCAGCGACTACCTCGACGGAAAGCTCGCCCGGCGCTGGAACCAGATCAGCAGCCTCGGCCGGCTCCTCGACCCCGCCGCCGACCGGCTCTACATTCTCTCCACCCTCGTCGGCCTGACCTGGCGCGAGATCCTCCCGCTCTGGCTCACCGCGGCCCTCGTGGCACGCGAGGCGATGCTGCTGGTCATGGTGTGGATTCTGCGCCGCCACGGCTATCCGCCCCCGCAGGTCAACTTCCTCGGCAAGGCCGCGACCTTCAATCTGATGTATGCGTTCCCGTTGCTGCTTCTCAGTGACGGAGACGGCTGGTTGAGCGAGCTCGCCGCCATTTTCGGATGGGCGTTCGCCGGATGGGGTACAACCCTCTATTGGTGGGCAGGGATTCTCTATGTGGTCCAGGTCCGCCGACTCGTCAAGGCGGACCGCCAGGCCCGACTGACCTCGCCGTAGTACCTGAGTCATGCCGGGGCCGGACGGCGTATCCCAGATACGCAGACCGGCCCCGGGGCGTGCAGTCGGGAGGGACCGTCGTCTCGTCAAGGAGGATCCTTCCGACATGAAGGCCGTCGTGATGGCCGGCGGCGAAGGCACCCGTCTTCGCCCCATGACCTCGAGCATGCCCAAGCCGCTCCTCCCCGTGGCCAATCGGCCGATCATGGAGCATGTGCTGCGACTGCTCAAGCGGCACGGACTCACCGAGACCGTGGTGACCGTGCAGTTCCTCGCCTCTCTGGTCAAGAACTACTTCGGGGACGGCGAAGAGCTCGGCATGGAGCTCACCTACGCCAATGAGGAAAAGCCACTCGGCACCGCGGGCAGCGTCAAGAACGCGGAGGAGGCGCTCAAGGACGATGCCTTCCTGGTGATCTCCGGAGACGCCCTCACCGATTTCGATCTGACCGACCTGATCCGTTTCCACAAGGAGAAGGGCGCCCTCGTCACCGTCTGTCTGACGCGCGTCCCCAACCCCCTCGAATTCGGGATCACCATCGTCGACGAGAACGGCAAGGTCGAACGCTTCCTCGAAAAGCCCACCTGGGGCCAGGTCTTCTCCGACACCGTGAACACCGGCATCTACGTCATGGAGCCGGAAGTCTTCGACTACGTCCAGGCCGATGTGCCCGTCGACTGGTCGGGCGATGTCTTTCCCCAGCTCATGAAGGAAGGCAAGCCGATCTACGGCTATGTCGCCGAGGGCTACTGGGAGGACGTCGGCACCCACGAGAGCTACAACAAGGCCCAGGCCGATGTCCTCGAAGGCCGGGTCGACGTCGACATAGACGGCTTTGAGATCTCGCCCGGCGTCTGGGTCGCCGAAGGCGCGGAGGTCCACCCGGACGCCGTGCTGCGCGGGCCGCTCTACATCGGCGACTACGCCAAGGTCGAAGCCGGCGCCGAGATCCGCGAACACACCGTCGTGGGCTCCAACGTCGTCGTCAAGACCGGTGCCTTCCTCCACAAGGCCGTCGTCCACGACAACGTCTACGTCGGCGAGCAGAGCAATCTGCGCGGCTGTGTGATCGGCAAGAACACCGACATCATGCGGGCCGCCCGCATCGAGGACGGAGCCGTCATCGGCGACGAGTGCCTCGTCGGTGAGGAATCGATTATCCAGGGCAATGTCCGGGTGTACCCCTTCAAGACCATCGAGGCGGGCGCCTTTGTCAACACCTCGGTCATCTGGGAGTCCCGCGGCCAGGCACACCTCTTCGGCGCCCGCGGGGTGTCCGGCATTCTCAATGTGGAGATCACCCCCGAGCTCGCGGTACGGCTGGCCGGCGCGTACGCCACCACGCTCAAGAAGGGCTCCACGGTCACCACGGCCCGTGACCACTCCCGGGGCGCGCGGGCCCTCAAGCGGGCCGTGATCTCCGCGCTGCAGGCCAGCGCCATGGACGTCCGCGACCTGGAGAACGTGCCCCTCCCGGTCGCCCGTCAGCAGACGGCGCGGGGCAGCGCCGGCGGCATCATGATCCGCACTTCCCCGGGCGTGCCCGACTCCGTGGACATCATGTTCTTCGACGAGCGCGGCGCGGACCTCTCCCAGGCCGGCCAGCGCAAGCTCGACCGCGTCTACGCCCGCCAGGAGTACCGCCGCGCCTTCCCCGGCGAGATCGGCGACCTGTCCTTCCCCTCCAGCGTCTACGACTCCTACGCCGGGTCGCTGCTGCAGTCCGTGGACACCACCGGTGTCGCCGAGGCCGGGCTCAAGGTCGTGGTCGACGCGTCGAACGGCAGCGCCGGGCTCGTCCTTCCCAGCCTGCTCGGCCGGCTGGGGGTGGACGCGTTCACGATCAACCCCGGGCTCGACGAGTCCCGGCCGACCGAGACCGCCGACACGCGCCGCTCCGGGCTGGTGCGGCTCGGGGAGATCGTCGCCTCCGCGCGGGCCGCGTTCGGCGTGCGGTTCGACCCGGTCGGGGAGCGCATCTCCCTGGTCGACGAGCGCGGGCGCATCGTGGAGGACGACCGGGCGCTGCTCGTCCTGCTGGACCTCGTCGCCGCCGAACGGCGCAGCGGGAAGGTGGCCCTGCCGGTGACCACGACCCGGATCGCCGAGCAGGTGGCCGCCTACCACGGTACGCAGGTGGAGTGGACCACGACGTCGCCCGACGACCTGACCAGGGTGGGCCGGGCGGATACGACGATCTTCGGCGGTGACGGCCGCGGCGGCTTCATCGTGCCCGAGTTCAGCAGTGTCTTCGACGGTACGGCCGCGTTCGTCCGGCTCGTCGGGCTGGTGGCCAGGACCCAGCTCACGCTCAGCCAGATAGACGCCAGGATCCCGCGGGCCCACGTCCTCCGCCGGGACCTGGCCACCCCGTGGGCCGTCAAGGGGCTCGTCATGCGGCACGTGGTCGAGTCGGCCGGCGACCGTTCGGTGGACACCACCGACGGCGTGCGGGTCGTCGAGGCCGACGGGCGCTGGGTGCTGGTGCTCCCCGACCCCGCCGAGGCCGTGACCCACCTGTGGGCGGAGGGGCCTGACGAGGCGTCCGCCCAGGCGCTGCTGGACGAGTGGTCGGCCGTCGTGGACGGCGCCGGGCGCTGACCCACCCGCCGTGCCGGGGCGTGCCGGGGCGCCGACGCCGTAATTCCCGGCGTGTCCCGGCGTGTCCTGGCGTGTCCGGTGCCCGCGGGCGTTTCCCGGGCCCGGCACGCCGGTGGGGCCATTGGGAGACGGCACCTCCCACGTGCGACGATGTGCGGCATGTCGCAGCAGCCCCCCGTTCGGAGGACGGCACCGCCGTCCCCGCGCCCCGATGCTTCCATGTCGCTGCTGACCAACGTGATGGACCACAGCCTCGACGAGGGCTACGCGGAGGCGGCCGCCCGGCGCGGCGCGGACGGCGGCAAGGGGCTGCCGACCACACTGCGCGCCAAGTTGGGGCTCGCGGCCGCGCTGCTGCTCGCCGCGGTGGTGGTCACCATCGGTGCCGCGCAGGCGCGCATATCGGCACCCACCCTGGCCAAGGAACGCCAGCAGCTCATCGGCCGCATCCAGAAGGAATCCTCGGACGCGGACACGCTGCAGAAGAATGTCGACACGCTCCGGCACACCGTCGGCAGCAAGCAGCGTGACGCGCTGGAGAAGCACGGCGGGGACAAGGCCGACTCGGTGGCCCTGCTCGCCGGTGCCACCCCCGTTCGGGGGCCCGGCGTCAAGCTCGTGGTGGACGACGCCAAGCAGACCAAGCAGAGCGGTGGCGGCGGGCCGCGGGAGAGCAGCGGCTTCTCCGATACCGGGCGGGTGCGCGACCGCGACATGCAGCGCATCGTCAACGGTCTGTGGCAGTCCGGGGCGGAGGCGATCGCGGTGAACGGCCAGCGGCTGACGGCTCTCTCGGCGATCCGGGCCGCCGGTGACGCCATACTGGTCGACAACAAGCCGCTGGTGCCGCCGTACACGGTCCTGGCGGTAGGGGACGGACAGCGGCTGAGCTCCGCTTTCCAGCGCAGTGCCGACGGCCACTACCTGCGCGTTCTGCAGCAGGACTACGGGGTGCGCTCCAGCATTTCCGCTCAGGGCGAGGTCCGGCTGCCGGCCGCTCCGAGCCTGATCGTACGAACCGCACAGCCGCAGGGGAAGGGCACATCGTGATCGCCGTATTGGGCCTCGTCGTGGGAGTCGTGGTCGGACTGTTCGTCCGCCCCGTGGTGCCGACGGCGGTCGAGCCCTACCTGCCCATCGCCGTCGTGGCGGCGCTCGACGCGGTGTTCGGCGGCCTGCGGGCCATGCTCGACGGGATCTTCGACGACAAGGTGTTCGTCGTCTCGTTCCTGTCCAACGTGGTCGTCGCCGCGCTGATCGTCTTCCTCGGCGACAAGCTCGGCGTCGGGGCGCAGCTGTCCACCGGTGTCGTGGTCGTCCTGGGCATCCGGATCTTCTCCAACGCGGCCGCCATCCGGCGGCACATCTTCCGGGCGTGAGGCCGATGAGCACCGACGACACCCCGGAAGAGCCCACGCCCGACAAGCCCGGTACCGGCGATCCCGCCTCGGCCGAGCCCGGCCGGCCGGAGAAACCCGGTTCCGCCGGGAAGCCGGAACCGGCCGGGAAGCCTGAACCCGCCGCGGAGCCCCGGCCCGCGCAGCCGGCTGAGCGGCCGTCACCGGCGGAGGGCGCCGGGCAACCGGAAACCTCCGGGGCACCTGACGCACCTGAGACATCCGAGGCACCCGAGGCCCCGGGAAAGCCCGGGAAGCTCCGCAAGGGCAAGAAGCCCCCGGCCCCCGAAGAGACGGAAGCGGCGGAGGTGACGGAAGAGGCCCCGGGCGTGCCGGTGAGCCCGCCCGAGCCGGACGCCGAGCCCCTTCCGGCACCCCCGGAAGAAGTTCCCGCCGCCGGGCCGTTGACGGGCCGTCAACGCCTCGTCAACGGCCTCTGGCCCCCGAGGCTGACGCGCGCGCAGCTCACCGTGGCCGTGTTGCTCTGCGTCCTCGGGCTGGGCCTGGCCATCCAGGTCCGTTCGACGAACGACACCAGCGCCCTGCGCGGGGCCCGTCAGGAGGACCTGGTGCGCATCCTGGACGAGCTGGACAACCGCAGCAAGCGGCTGGAGGACGAGAAGCGGCGCCTGGAGAACCAGCGCACCGAGCTGGAGAGCAGCTCCAACCAGGCCGCGGAAGCCCGCAAACAAACCGCGCAGAAGGAGCAGCAGCTCGGGGTACTGGCGGGTACGGTGGCGGCCCAGGGGCCGGGCATCGAGCTCACGGTGAGCGACCCCAAGGGCCTGGTCGAGGCGGACAAGCTGCTGGACACCATTCAGGAACTGCGGGCGGCGGGTGCGGAGGCGATCCAGATCAACGACGTGCGGATCGTGGCCGACACCTATTTTTCGGGCACGGCGGGGAAGGTGGAGATCGACGGCAAGAAGGTCTCCCAGCCCTACCGGTTCAAGGTGATCGGCAAGCCCCAGGACCTGGAGCCCGCGCTGAACATCCCCGGAGGTGTCGTGCAGACCCTGGAGAAGGGGCAGGCGGGCGTGACGGTCACCCGGTCTGAGAAGATCGTTGTGGACGCCTTGCGCCCGGTGAAGCGGCCTGACTACGCTCGGTCGTCATCGCAGTGAGCCGGGCCGGGACGGAGGCTCCACGCGGAGGCATCGAGCTTGCGGGGGGTCGGCGCACGAAGTCGAGGGTGCGTGGTGGAAACTGTCTGTTGACCACGGACGTTATAAGGATGTCCAGGTCGGACGGTGTGTGCATCGAGGGTTTGTCCTGCCCCACGGGCGGGTCTGTTTCGGTCAAGGGGAATCGCCCGTGAAGTTGTTTGCGAAGTTGTTCGGCAAGAGCGCACGCCAGGAGGGCGGCAGCCGCCACCGCGCCTCGCGCCCGGTCGCGGGCGGGCAGGAGCCCCAGGAGGGGCGCCCGCTCTTCCGTGACCAGGTGGGTACACCCGGCGCGGACATTCCGGGTGAGCAGGGCGCTGTTGACCCTGCGGCCACGGGCCGCATAGGTTTCGGGGCACCAGCGACCTCAAGCGCGGGTGGAGGGTTTGCCTTGCCGGTATGCACGCGGTGTGGCCACCGGAACGCCGAGGCCAGTCGGTTCTGTTCCAACTGCGGTGCGCCGCTGCGGCCCGGTGCCGTCGCCGAGCGCGCCTCGGAGACGACCTCGACCATCTCCATCTCCGGTCTGGAGGCGTACGACTCCGAGACCACCGGCCAGACGCCGATCCCGACCCTCTCGCCCGAGGCGCAGGCCGCCGTCGACGCCCTGCCGCTGGGCTCGGCGCTCCTGGTGGTCCGCCGGGGCCCGAACTCCGGCAGCCGCTTCCTGCTGGACGGCGAGCTCACCACGGCGGGCCGGCACCCGCAGAGCGACATCTTCCTCGACGACGTCACCGTCTCGCGGCGTCACGTCGAGTTCCGCAGAGGACAGGACGGTGGCTTCACCGTCGCGGACGTCGGCAGCCTCAACGGCACCTACGTCAACCGCGAGCGGATCGACTCGGTGCCGCTGTCCAACGGTGACGAGGTGCAGATCGGCAAGTACCGGCTGGTCTTCTACGGTAGCCAGCGAGGCATCTGACCGCCCGGGGAAGGGCCATGCTGCGAACACCGTCGGACGGCGCCGGGAGTACCGGGGCCGTCGGCGCGGACGGGCGGCTGGTGAGCATCGGCACGGTGCTCACCCTGCTGCGCGAGGAGTTTCCCGAGGTCACCATCTCCAAGATCCGTTTCTTGGAGGCGGAGGGCCTGGTGGAGCCGCAGCGCACCCCCTCCGGCTATCGCAAGTTCAGCGCGGCGGATGTCGAGCGGCTCGGGTACGTCCTGCGCATGCAGCGCGACCACTATCTGCCGCTCAAGGTCATCAGGGAGCACCTGGACGCCCTCAGCAGGGGCGAGCAGGTGCCCTTGCCGTCCCCGGGGGCCTCACGTGACGCTGTGGCCCCAGGAGGCGCCTCCGAGGCGGAGAGCGGCCCGGCAGGGGCCGCGGAGGGGGCACCCCACCGTGCTCCCGTCCCCCGGATCGGGCGGGCGGAGCTGCTGGGCGCCGTCGGGGTCACCGAGGGTGAGCTGGTCGAGTGGGAGTCGTACGGCCTGGTCGCCGCCCACCCGGACGGCGGATTCGACGCCGATTCCGTCGCCGTCGCCAAACTGGTCGTGGACCTGGGCCGTTTCGGTCTGGAACCACGGCACCTTCGCGCCATGAAGGGCGCCGCAGATCGCCAGGCCGGTCTGGTCGAACAGGTGGTCGCACCGCTGATGCGGCACCGTAACCCCCAGACCAGGGCCCGTGCCGAGGCCACCGCGCGGGAGCTGGCGACGCTGTCCGTGCGGCTGCACGCGGCGCTGGTGAAGGCCGCTCTGCGCACCGGTTCGCACTGACCGGCGAGTGCCCGACTACCCAAACCTGCCAGGCACGTCCTAGGGTTGCTGTGTGAACGAGCTCGATGTCGTGGGTGTCCGGGTGGAAATGCCCTCCAACCAGCCGATCGTGCTCCTGCGTGAAGTGGGAGGCGATCGCTACCTCCCGATCTGGATCGGTCCGGGGGAGGCGACGGCTATCGCCTTCGCCCAGCAGGGCATGGCTCCGGCCCGCCCGCTGACCCACGATCTCTTCAAGGACGTGCTCGACGCGGTCGGGCAGCAGCTCACGGAGGTCCGGATCACGGATCTGCGCGAGGGCGTCTTCTACGCGGAGCTCGTCTTCGCCAGCGGCGTGGAGGTCAGTGCCCGGCCGTCCGACGCCATAGCGCTGGCCCTGCGCACCGGCACGCCGATCTACGGCAGTGATGGGGTGCTGGATGACGCGGGGATCGCGATTCCGGACGAGCAGGAGGACGAGGTCGAGAAGTTCCGTGAGTTCCTCGACCAGATCTCGCCGGAGGACTTCGGCACCAACAGCCAGTGAAGCGCGCGGCCAGTGAGGCACGCGGGCCGGTGGGGGGCGTCGGCCGAGGGTCGTGCGCCGGGTGGTAAAGGCGCATTCGGGTAGTTATTCCCGGCGCGAGGATACGTAAAACCACCCTCTGGGTGATTATCACTCGGCGTGCCGAGTGTGGCGATCGTTGACGCACCCCGGGTGACTGCCTACCGTCGACAGGGCAGGTCAAGGACGGAGGTCGGCGTGAGAAGCATGGGCGACGGTACGGCGGTCGGCAGTCCGTATCCGCTGTTCGGGGGGACAGTCGAACAGGCCTCCCGTCCTGTTGTTCCGGCGGCGGGGCTCGGCGCACCGCAGGGTCCGGAGACCGACAGCATCGGATACCGGGGGCCGACGGCGTGCGCGGCGGCGGGCATCACCTACCGCCAGCTCGACTACTGGGCTCGGACCGGGCTGGTGGAGCCGAGCGTGCGGCCCGCGTACGGATCGGGCAGCCAGCGGCTGTACAGCTTCCGGGACGTGGTGGTCCTCAAGATCGTGAAGCGGCTCCTGGACACGGGGGTGTCCCTCCAGAACATCCGCACGGCCGTGCAGCACCTGCGCTCGCGCGGGATGGCGGATCTGCCGCGGATGACGCTGATGAGCGACGGCGCGACGGTGTACGAGTGCACCTCGCCGGACGAGGTCGTCGACCTCCTCCAGGGCGGGCAGGGCATCTTCGGCATCGCGGTGGGCGTCGTGTGGCGTGACGTCGAGGCGGTGCTGGCCCAGCTCCACGGCGAGCGGGTGGACACCGGCGAGACGCTCGTCGGGCACAACCCGGCGGATGAGCTCGCCCGCCGCCGCAACCGGGCCGGCTGAGCCGGCGGCGCACCTGCCGCACCCGCCGGCACCCGTCGGCAGGGGCACATGCGTGCGATTGTCAGTGGTGTGCGGCAGCATCAAGGGTGTGAGAGGTGCACCGACGATCCTGCATCTGGACATGGACGCCTTCTACGCCTCGGCGGAGCAGGCGGCCAAGCCCAGCCTGCGGGGAAAGCCCGTGGTGGTCGGCGGGATCGGCCCCCGGGGGGTAGTGGCCACGGCGTCCTACGAGGCGCGGGTCTTCGGCGTCCGCTCGGCCATGGCCACGGCACAGGCCCGCCGCCTGTGCCCAAATGCCGCCTACCTCACGCCCCGGTTCACGCTCTACCGGCAGGTCAGCGAGGCCGTGATGGAGCTGCTCGGCCGGCTGTCGCCGCTGGTGGAGCCCCTCAGCCTGGACGAGGCGTTCGTCGACCTCGAAGCGGGGGGCGTCGAGCCCACGTCGGCGGCCGTCCGGGCCGTCGGCGAGCAGCTGCGGCGGGACATCCGGGCGGTGACGGGGCTCAGCGGGTCGGTGGGGCTCGCCGGCTCCAAGATGCTCGCCAAGATCGCCTCCGAGGAGGCGAAGCCCGACGGCCTCCTCCTCATCGAGCCCGGTACCGAGAGCGGGCTGCTCGGCCCCATGTCGGCCCGGGTCATCCCGGGGGTCGGCCCCGCCACGGCCGAGGCGCTGCGCCGGGCCGGGATCACGACGGTCGCCGAGATCGGTGAGGCGGGCGAGGCGGAGCTGGTGCGGCTGCTGGGCAAGGCCCACGGCGCGGGGCTGTACTCCATGGCGACCGGCCATGACGACCGCCCCGTCGTCGCCGAGCGGGACGCCAAGTCGGTGTCGGTCGAGGACACCTTCGAAGAGGACCTGACCGACCGGACACGGGTCCAGCTGGAGATCGCCCGGCTCGCCGACCGGTGCGTGCAGCGGCTCCGCGCGGCCGGGCGCTCCGGCCGCACGGTCGTCATCAAGGTGCGCCGCTACGACTTCTCCACGCTGACCCGCTCGGAGACCCTGCGCGGGCCCACCGACGACCCCGGGGTGGTCCGGGAGGCCGCCGCCCGCCTGATCGAGACCGTCGACACCACCGCGGGCGTCCGGCTGCTGGGCGTGGGGGTCACCGGGCTCGCCGACTACACCCAGGAGGACCTCTTCGCCCAGGCGGCGAACGAGGCCGCCGAGGCCCTGGCCCGGACGCCGGACCCCGAGGACGCGGCGGCGCCCGAGGCCACCGGTGCCGAGCCGGTGGCCGAGCGGCCCCGGCGCTGGTTCCCCGGGCTCGACGTGCGGCACCGCGAGTACGGGACGGGCTGGGTCCAGGGCAGCGGGGTCGGGCGCGTCACCGTCCGCTTCGAGCAGCCCTGGTCGGCCCCGGGCCGGGTGCGGACCTTCGCCGTCGACGACCCGGCGCTCGAACCGGGCGAGCCCCTGCCCCTGGTCGGGGCCGGGGATCAGCCGCCCGGGCCGCCCGCCGAGCCGAGTTCCCCGGAGGACGGCGAGGCCGGCGAGCCGGCCCTCCCCGGGCCCTCCGGCGTGGGGAGCGTGAGCCCGTAGTGGTGGTAGAGCTGCAGCTCCTGCTCCGGGGAGAGGTGGCGGCCCACCCCGAAGTCCGGGGCGTCCTTGATCAGGGAACGCTCGTAGGGGATCCGCAGGGCGTCGTCCACGACCACGCTCGGTTCCAGGGGGACGAAGGCGTCCCGGCCGAACAGCCCGGTGCGCACGGCCGCCCATTCCGGTTCACCGGTCGCGTCGTCGAGGTACACCTCGTCCACGGTGCCGATCTTCGCGCCGTTGCGGTCGAACGCCTTGCGGCCGATCAGGCTCCGCGGGTCGATATCGGTCTGCACCGTTCCTCCCATGGTTCGCTTCCCCGAGTCCCCCCGCGGGGCGCAGGCACCCCCTTGCGCACCTCCCGACAACAACGAAAAGCCACAAAGCGGGAACCGGCCACTCGAGGGTTCGCCTCGGACCCGCGCTGGTAGTCTGGCCAGTGGCCGCAGACCCCGTGCGGGAGAGTCCCCCGAGAGCCCTCACCGGCTTCGACGGGGGCGCCGAAGGAGCAAATCCTCCCCGGAATCTCTCAGGCACACGTACCGCACGGACGAGGTCACTCTGGAAAGCAGGGCGGGCCCCGGTCAGGCACCACGCCGAAGCCCCTCCTCACCGACGGTGAAAGCCGGTCCGCTCCCTGCGGCCCGGTGAAGCTCTCAGGTTGAGATGACAGAGGGGGAGGCCGTCCGGGTACCCGCGCCGTGGTACCCCTCGCAGGTCGTGACGACCAGGAGGCCTCCGCAGATGACAGCCCACCGCATCCCCCTTTCCGACCTCGAGCGCGGCACGCCCTTCGAGCGCCGCCACATAGGTCCTGACGGCGGGGCGCAGGCGAAGATGCTCGCCCAGGTCGGCTTCGGGTCGCTCGACGAGCTCACCGCCGCCGCCGTGCCGGATGTGATCAAGAGCGCCGAGGCGCTGGACCTGCCCGAGGCCCGCAGCGAGGCCGAGGTCCTGGCCGAACTCCGCTCGCTGGCCGCCCGCAACGCCGTGCTGACCCCGATGATCGGCCTCGGCTACCACGGCACGTTCACCCCGCCGGTGATCCTGCGCAACGTCATGGAGAACCCCGCCTGGTACACGGCCTACACGCCCTACCAGCCCGAGATCTCCCAGGGCCGGCTGGAGGCCCTCCTCAACTTCCAGACCGTCGTCGCCGACCTCACCGGGCTGCCCACCTCCGGCGCCTCCCTGCTCGACGAGGGGACCGCGGCCGCCGAGGCCATGTCGCTCGCCCGCCGCGTCGGCAAGGTCAAGAACGGCGTCTTCCTCGTGGACGCCGACACCCTGCCGCAGACCGTGGCGGTCATCGAGACCCGCGCCGAGCCCACCGGCGTCGAGGTCGTCGTCGCCGACCTCACCGGGGGCATCCCCGAGGAGATCGCCGAGCGCGGCGTCTTCGGCGTCCTGCTCCAGTACCCCGGTGCCTCCGGTGCCGTGCGGGACCTGCGCCCGGTCATCGAGCGCGCCCACGAGCTCGGCGCGATCGTCACCGTCGCCGCCGACCTGCTCGCCCTGACCCTGCTCACCTCGCCCGGCGAGCTGGGTGCCGACATCGCCGTCGGCACCACCCAGCGGTTCGGCGTGCCCATGGGCTTCGGCGGTCCGCACGCCGGCTTCATGGCCGTGCGCGAGCAGTTCGCCCGCAGCCTCCCCGGCCGCCTCGTCGGTGTCTCCGTCGACGCCGACGGCAACCAGGCCTACCGGCTGGCCCTGCAGACCCGCGAGCAGCACATCCGCCGCGAGAAGGCCACCAGCAACATCTGCACCGCCCAGGTCCTGCTCGCCGTCATGGCCGGCATGTACGCGGTCTACCACGGCCCGGACGGCCTCGCGGCCATCGCCCGGCGCACGCACCGCTACGCCACCGTGCTCGCCGAGGGGCTGCGCGCCGCCGGCGCCGAGGTCGTGCACGGCGCGTACTTCGACACCCTGACCGTACGCGTGCCCGGCCGGGCGGCCGAGGTCGTCGCCGCGGCCCGGCAGCGCGGCGTCAACCTCCGCCTGACCGACGCCGACCACGTCGGCATCGCCTGCGACGAGACCACCACGCGCGCCGACCTGGCCGCCGTGTGGGCCGCCTTCGGGGCCGGCGACGCCGACATCGAGGCGCTCGACGCCCGCACCGAGGACGCCCTCCCGCAGGGTCTGCTGCGCGGCGACGCGTACCTCACCCACCCCGTCTTCCACGAGCACCGCTCCGAGACCGCGATGCTGCGCTACCTGCGCCGCCTCGCCGACCGGGACTACGCCCTGGACCGCGGCATGATCCCGCTCGGCTCCTGCACCATGAAGCTGAACGCGACCACCGAGATGGAGCCGGTCACCTGGCCGGAGTTCGGCGCGCTGCACCCCTTCGTGCCCGTCGAGCAGGCCGGCGGCTACCTCACGCTCATCACGGAGCTGGAGGAGCGCCTCGCGGAGGTCACCGGCTACGACAAGGTGTCCATCCAGCCGAACGCGGGCTCCCAGGGCGAGCTCGCCGGCTTGCTGGCCGTGCGGGCCTACCACCGCGCCAACGGCGACGAGCAGCGCACCGTCTGCCTCATCCCCTCCTCTGCGCACGGCACCAACGCCGCCAGCGCCGTGATGGCCGGGATGAAGGTCGTCGTCGTCAAGACCGGTGAGGACGGCGAGGTCGACGCGGCCGACCTGCGGGCCAAGATCGAGCAGTACCGCGACGAGCTGTCCGTCCTGATGGTCACCTACCCCTCCACCCACGGGGTGTTCGAGGAGCACATCAGCGAGATCTGCGGGCTCGTCCACGACGTGGGCGGCCAGGTGTACGTGGACGGGGCGAACCTCAACGCCCTGGTGGGCCTCGCCAAGCCCGGCCACTTCGGCGGCGACGTCTCGCACCTGAACCTGCACAAGACCTTCTGCATCCCGCACGGCGGCGGCGGCCCGGGCGTCGGCCCGGTCGGGGTCCGCGCCCACCTGGCGCCGTACCTGCCCAACCACCCGCTGCAGCCCACCGCCGGGCCCGAGACCGGTGTCGGCCCCATCTCGGCCGCCCCCTGGGGTTCGGCGGGCATCCTGCCGATCTCCTGGGCCTACGTGCGGCTCATGGGCGGCGAGGGGCTCAAGCGGGCCACGCAGGTCGCCGTGCTCGGCGCCAACTACATCGCCAAGCGCCTGGAGCCCCACTACCCGGTGCTCTACACCGGCCCGGGCGGCCTCGTCGCGCACGAGTGCATCGTGGATCTGCGGCCGCTGACCAAGGCGACCGGCGTGAGCGTGGACGACGTCGCCAAGCGCCTGATCGACTACGGCTTCCACGCGCCCACCATGTCCTTCCCGGTGGCCGGGACGCTGATGATCGAGCCGACGGAGAGCGAGGACCTCGCCGAGCTGGACCGGTTCTGCGAGGCGATGATCGCGATCCGCGCCGAGATCGAGAAGGTCGGCTCGGGCGAGTGGGCGAAGGACGACAACCCGCTGCGCAACGCCCCCCACACCGCCGGCTCGGTGACCGGCGCGTGGGACCACCCCTACACCCGCGAGGAGGCCGCCTTCCCGGCCGGGGTGTCCGCCGACAAGTACTGGCCGCCGGTGCGCCGCGTCGACGGTGCGTTCGGTGACCGCAACCTCGTCTGCTCCTGCCCTCCGATGGAGGAGTACGAAGGCTGAGGGGCTCAACGAGCCTGAGGGACCCCGGGGCTGACGGCCCGGGGCACAGATCGGGGCCGGTTCGGCGAGTGCGCCGGGCCGGCCCCCTTGTGCGTGGTGCGACGAGATGTGGTGCGTCAAGCTGTGGTGCGTCGAGCTTCCGTGCGAACTGCGGGATCAGGCAGCTGTCACCACGTGGTCGGTGTCCAGCGGCCGGTGCGGTGCGATGATCTGCCCGTCCGGCAGCAGCTCACCGGTGTCCTCGAAGAACAGGACGCCGTTGCACAGCAGGCTCCAGCCCTGCTCCGGGAAGTGCGCCACAAGGTGGGCGGCCTCCCGGTCGGTGGAGTCGGCTGACGGGCACGTGGGCTGGTGCTGGCACATGGGCGGGTTCTTTCGCTGTGATGTGGAGACTGTCCTGCGGCTCGATGCGGTCATGCCGCCCCCCGTTGGCGAATCGGTTGGTCGATACCAGTGTTGCCCTACGGGCGTCATTCCGCAGGGATTTCCCGGCAGCGCTCCTCACTGGGTGAGGACGCGTCACCCGTGCGGGCGGTTGCTCCCAACAGGACTGTCCTGCCGGGTGGTTAGGAATGGTCCCGGCGGACTAGTCCGAGAGGGTGAGGAGGGGGCACGTATGTGCGCCCCGCGGCGCCGGGCCGCGGGGCGGAGACGGGGAGTGCGTCGCTCAGGCGGGCGTCTTGAGCAGCGGGGGCGGGGCCAGCCGGAGGGTGAGGACGGGCAGCAGCTCGGTGAAGCGGTGCGGCCGGTAGGCGGCGATGCCCGGCGGCGCGGGGGCGAGCGGCACCAGGAGGTCCCCGGGGGTGGGCAGGGCCGACGAGGCGTCGGCCGTGATGTCGCCGTGGAGCCAGAGGGTGAGCATGTACAGCTCCGGGACCGACAGCAGCCGGGGCTGGTACGGCGTGGCCATGGCCTCGGCCTGGCGCAGCGCCCGCTCGGTGGAGGCGAGGTAGGGGCCCTCGAAGAAGTGGGAGAACACCCAGCCGTCGGGCGCCGGTGCCGTCTCGGCCGCGGCCACCACGCGCTCGGCCCCCCGGATCAGGAACCGCCAGCCGGTGAGCCGGGTGCGGGGTGTGGCGCCGCGGTGGCTGGCCTGGTCCAGCACGTGTACGGGCAGCGGGAGTTCGGGGGTCAGCGGCCCCGGCGCGGACTTCAGGGACGGGGTGCGGGCCTCGCGGACGGCGGTGGGGGAGCCGAGCGCGGTGACGACGCTGAGCAGGGCGGGCGCGGGGGCAGGGGGGACATGCAGCGGCATGGTGGGTCGCCTCTCACTTCGGAGACACGTGGTGCTGGCAGGGTGCGGACGGCGCTGTCGGCTTGCGGGGTCAGAGGGGGGCCGGGGACCGAACCGACTTGCCGCGGCCAGGGCGCCTGCTCTCTGCCTCGTTCCCGGAGTTTATACGACACGTGTTCACATGGTGTTTCGGCTAGCTGTCGTGAGTATTTCCGGCAAGGGGATATCAGGGCGCCGTGCCGGGGTGATTTCGGTGATTCTGTGCCGGATTCGCGCGTGCCACCTCGGGTTATTCCCCGGGCACGGTAGGCTGAATCTCGCCCGTGTTTATTGCCAGCGTCGTGCGCAAAAACGGAGTTTCGTGCCATGCCGACGGAATGTGCCGTCGCGCGCGTAGCGGAGAGCCTACTGGGTATGCGGCGGCCGCGGGGCGTTATCGATCACATCGGCTGGGCATCATCGACCGTGACATGGGCGGCCGACAGCCGCGGGCGACCCACATGAGGAGGGACGCTGCGATGGGTGAGAAGGTCGGGGCCGAGGGGTTCGACCTGGCCGACCGGCAGCGCCACCGGGACAAGCTCCATCAGTGCCTGGATGTGTTGGCGAGGCTCTTGGCGGAGAAGCGGTTCGACCGCCCGAGGAATCTCATGGGCCTGGAGATCGAGCTGAATCTCGCGGGGGCCGATGGGATGCCGAGCATGGTGAACAGCGAAGTGCTGAATCGTATCGCCAGTGGGGATTTCCAAACCGAACTGGGCCGGTTCAACCTTGAAGTGAACATTGTGCCGCACCGGCTCTCCGGGCGGGTCTTCGATCAGCTCGCGGAAGAGCTGCGCACGGGGCTGTCCTATGCCGACCGCAAGGCCCGGGAAGTCGATTCCGGCATCGTGATGATCGGTATTCTGCCGACGCTGGACGACCGGCATCTGGTCTCCGCGAATCTCTCCGAGGCCGATCGCTACACGCTGCTCAACGAGCAGGTACTGGCCGCCCGCGGCGAGCATTTCACGATCGATATCGAGGGTGTCGAGCGGCTGACCTGCACCGCGGCGTCGATCGCCCCCGAATCGGCCTGTACGTCCGTGCAATTGCATCTCCAGGTCACTCCGGGGCGTTTCGCAGCCGTGTGGAATGCCGCGCAGTGCGTCGCGGCCGCGCAGATCGCCGTCGGCGCCAACTCCCCGTTCCTCTTCGGCCGGGAGCTGTGGCGCGAGTCCCGGCCGCCGCTGTTCGTCCAGTCCACCGACACCCGCCCGCCCGAGCTGACGGCGCAGGGCGTCCGGCCGCGCACCTGGTTCGGCGAACGCTGGGTGGAGTCGGCGTACGACCTCTTCGAGGAGAACCTCCGGTACTTCCCGCCGCTGCTCCCCATCTCCGACGAGGAGGACCCGATGCGGGTCCTGGACGCCGGCGGGGTGCCCATGCTGCACGAACTCACGCTCCACAACGGCACCGTCTACCGGTGGAACCGCCCCGTCTACGGCATCGCCGACGGGATACCGCACCTGCGCGTGGAGAACCGCGTCCTGCCCGCCGGCCCCACCATCACCGACGTCCTGGCCAACGCCGCCTTCTACTACGGGCTGGTCAGGGCCCTGGCGGAGGAACCACGGCCGCTGTGGACCCGGCTGCCCTTCGCCGTCGCCGAGGAGAACTTCGACGCCGCCTGCCGGCACGGCATCGACGCGTGGCTGCGCTGGCCGAAGGCCGGCCGCAACGGTGCCCTGGCGCGGGTGCCGGCCGTCCGGCTCGTTCTGGACGAGCTGCTGCCGCTGGCGGCGGCCGGGCTGGACGCCTGGGGCGTCGAGCCCGCCGACCGGGACCGGTACCTCGGCGTCATCGAGGGGCGCTGTGCGCGGCGGACGAACGGCGCCTCCTGGCAGGCCGCCACCTACCACCGGGCGCTGGAGCAGGGGCTGGACCGGGACAAGGCACTGGCCGCCACCACACGCCGCTACAGCGAACTGATGCGGACCGGTGAGCCGGTGCACACCTGGCCGGCCGGTCCCGCCGGCTGACGGACACTGCCGCACCCCCTGCCGCGGGCGCGCCGGGCCGTCGGGCAAGCTGTGACGACGGTCCCGCGGCCCCGCGCGGACCCGGGGAAACCTCCTCTCCACCCGGCCGGAGCGCCGGAGCCGGAGAGGGCGGGCGGAAGTGGAGGCGGTTGTGCGGCGACACGCGGGCGAGGGCGACACCCTGCCCGGGGCCCGGCCGGGCCCGCAGGGCGGCGCGGCGGCGGGGCGGCGCACGCTCCGCGACGAGCTGCTGCTCGTGCTGGCGCTCTCGGTCGGCGCCAGTGCCGTCTCGGCGCTGATCAGCTTCGTCGGCTCGGTCACCCGGCCCGGCGGGCTGAAGGACCAGGCCGCCCACCTCAACGCCTCGCAGGCCCCCGGACGGCCGTGGCTGGACCTGTCCTGGCAGGTCTTCGGCATCGCGACCGCGCTCGTGCCCGTCCTGCTCGTGATCCATCTGCTGCTGCGCGAGGGGTCGGGACCCAGGGCCATCGGCTTCGACCGGGCGCGTCCCGGCTTCGACCTCGCGTGGGGCACGGCCGTCGCGGCGGCCGTCGGCGGCACCGGGCTGGCCTTCTACCTCGGGGTCCGGGCGGCCGGCTTCAATCTCACGGTGGTGCCGGAGTCGCTGCCGGACGTGTGGTGGAAGCTGCCGGTGCTGATCGCCTCGGCCGTGCAGAACGCGGTGCTGGAGGAGGTCGTGGTCGTCGGCTACCTGCTGCGCAGGCTCGGGCAGCTGGGCTGGACGCCGGCGGCCGCCCTGGCGGCGAGCGCCGCGCTGCGCGGCTCGTACCACCTGTACCAGGGGATCGGCGGGCTCGTCGGCAACATGGTGATGGGCGTGGTGTTCGTCCTGCTCTACCGGCGCTGGGGGCGGGTCGGGCCGCTGGTCGCCGCGCACGCGCTGATCGACATCGTGGCCTTCGCCGGCTACGCGCTGCTCGCGGGCCGGGTGGGCTGGCTGCCCACGGCCTGATCCCGCCCCCGGCCGGGCCTACGCCAGCAGTTCGCCCTCGATGACGGTGACGGCGTCGCCGGTCAGCAGGGTGCGGTCGCCGCGCAGGGCGGTCCGTACGACGCCGGTGCGGGCGGAGCCCTGGAGCCCCGTCAGCTCGTCGCGCCCCAGGCGGGCGGACCAGAAGGGGGCCAGCGCGGTGTGGGCGCTGCCCGTCACCGGGTCCTCGTCGATGCCGACGTTGGGGAAGAAGCCGCGCGAGACGAAGTCGTAGCCGCGGGCGGGGTCCTCGGCTCGGGCGGTGACGATGACGCCGCGGCCGGAGTGGCGGGCCAGGGCCGGGGTGTCAGGGGTCAGTTCCCGCACGGTCCGCTCGTCGGCCAGCTCCACCAGGAGGTCGCCGGTGTGCGGGCCGGTGTCGTACGTGCTGAGCGGCTCGGCGCCGAGCGCGGCGGCGACGCCCTCGGGGACGGCGGCCGGGGTCAGCGGCGCGGTCGGGAAGTCCAGGGTGATGGAGCCGTCCTCGTGCGCGGTCGCGGTGAGGACGCCGCAGCGCGCGGTGAAGCGGACGGTGCCGGTGGCGGCGCCCGTGGTGTGCAGGACGTGCGCGGTGGCGAGGGTGGCGTGCCCGCACATGTCGACCTCGGTGGCCGGGGTGAACCAGCGCAGGGCCCAGTCGGCCGCGCCGCCGGCGGGCAGCGGGTGCGCGAACGCGGTCTCGGAGAGGTTGACTTCGGCAGCGATCCGCTGGAGCCGCGCGTCGTCGGGGAACCCGGAGTCGGGGAGCAGGACGACCCCCGCCGGGTTGCCGGCGAAGGGGCGGTCGGTGAAGGCGTCGACGATTCGAATCCGCATGCCCGGACCGTAGGGAGCCGGTGCTGCCGCAGGCCAGGGCCAATCCTCGAAAGCTGGACCGGAAGTGTTGTCGTTCGAAAGTTTCCGATATATCGTTGAAACATCGCGAACTATACGCGACTGATCAACGAATGTGGTCACGAGCACGATCGACGAGGAGGATCACCATGTGGCGTTCTCATGGACACGGACACCCCGGGGCGCACCCCGGGCACCCGCACCACGGCCCCGGCCCGCACGGCCCGGGTGAATTCGAGGGCCGGCGCGCCGCGTTCGGGCCCTTCGGTCCCGGGTTCGGCGGCCCGCCCTTCGGTGGTCCCCCCTTCGGCGGTCCGCCCTTCGGCGGGCGGCCCGGGAGGCGCGGCGGCCCCGGCGGCCGGGCCCGCCGCGGCGATGTCCGCGCGTCGATCCTGGCCCTGCTCCAGGACCGGCCGATGCACGGCTACGAGATGATCCAGGAAATCGCCGAGCGCTCCGGCGGGGCCTGGAAGCCGAGCCCGGGATCGGTCTACCCCACCCTGCAAATGCTGGAGGACGAAGGTCTGATCGTGAGTGAGAGCGAGGGCGGCAAGAAGCTGTTCACGCTCACCGACGCGGGCCGGACCGAGGCCGAGGCCGGGGAGCGGACGCCCTGGGAGGCGGTCGGCCGCGGTGTCGACTGGGAGTCGGTGCAGGAGACCCGCCAGGCGGGCTTCGCCCTGATGGAAGCCTTCGGGCAGGTCTGGAAGACCGGCAGCGAGGAGCAGCGGAAGAAGGCGCTGGACGTCATCAACGAGTCGCGCAAGAAGCTGTACCTGATCCTCGCCGACGAGGGCTAGGGCACCGGGCGGGCCCGGCACGGGGATCGCTCCGAGGATTTTCCCTCGGGGCGATCCCCGATGCGTTTCCCCCCTCGTCATCCTCAAGGAGGAGAGCCCGGCCGCTCGCGCCCAACCCTCGTCGGAGGCGCGAATGGTCCGCGTCGGGGATGTTTTATGGGCATGTGGCTGATGGGGTGAGAAGGTGCAAAGCCGTACACGTGAGACAGAGCCGGCCGGCACCGTCCGCGCGAGCCGCCTCAGCGCCGAGCTGGCCGCCGCGGCGGCGGGCGCCCGCCGCCGCGCCGTCCGCGACGGCGAGCGGCAGGCCGACACCGCCCATCTCCTGCACGCCCTCCTCGAAGCGGACCCCGAGGCGTGCCGCGTCCTGGCGGAGGGAGACGCCGGGCAGGTCGGGCGGCTGCTGGGCTACCTCGTGCAGCGCACCATCGGCTACGGGCTGCGCTGGAGCGGGTCCGTGGAGGACTCCGGAGCGCTGTCGCGGCTCCCCTGCGACGAGGTGCCGGGCTGGTCGCCTGCCGCGACCGCGGCCATGGCCGGCGCGCTGGCCCGCGCCCGGGCCCGGGGGACCGGACCGGCGACGGGGACCGACCTGCTCGCCGCCCTCGCCCGCGACTCCCGCTGCCGGGCGGCCGAGGTGCTGGGCCGGGCCGGGGTCGACACGGGACGCGTCACCGCCCGGCTGGACGCCGTCTCACGCCATGAGCAACAGGGGTGACGGTCCTGTCGTCGACTGCCATGATGATCCGATGCACGCGTCTGAGCAGTCTCGGGGGAGGAGCGTCGGCCTGGGCCTGGCCCTGGTGTCCGCGCTCGCGTTCGGTGGATCGGGGGTCGCGGCCAAGCCGCTGATCCTCGCGGGTCTGGACCCGCTCCACGTCGTATGGCTGCGGGTGGCCGGGGCCGCGCTGGTCCTGCTGCCCGTCGCCTGGCGCCACCGCGCCCTGGTGACGAGGCGGCCGGCGCTGCTCGCCGGCTTCGGCCTGCTGGCCGTCGCGGGCGTCCAGGCGTGCTACTTCGCCGCGATCTCCCGGATCCCCGTCGGCGTCGCCCTGCTCGTGGAGTACCTCGCCCCCGCCCTGGTGCTCGGCTGGGTGCGCTTCGTCCAGCGGCGCCCGGTGAGCCGGGCCGCGGCCGTGGGCGTCGTCCTCGCCGTCGGCGGGCTCGCGTGCGTCGTGGAGGTGTGGTCCGGGCTGAGCTTCGACGCGGTGGGCCTGCTGCTGGCCCTCGGCGCGGCCTGTTGCCAGGTCGGTTACTTCGTCCTGTCCGACCACGGCAGCGACGGCGACGAGCCCGCCGACCCGGTCGGGGTGATCGCCTACGGCCTCCTCATCGGCGCCCTCGTCCTGACCGCCGTCGCCCGCCCCTGGTCCATGGACTGGTCCCTGCTCGCCGGCAGCGCCGACATGAACGGGACGAGCGTCCCCGCCGCGCTGCTGCTCGCCTGGATCGTGCTGGTGGCGACCGTGGTCGCCTACCTCACCGGAGTGATCTCCGTGCGCCGGCTCTCGCCGCAGGTCGCCGGGGTCGTCGCCTGCCTGGAGGCGGTCATCGCCACGGTGCTGGCCTGGGTGCTGCTGGGCGAGACCCTCTCCGCGCCGCAGGTCGTGGGCGGCGCCGTGGTGCTGCTGGGCGCCTTCATCGCCCAGAGCTCTACGCCCAAGCCGGCCGCCGAGGGCCCCGTGGCCCGGGGCGAGGGGCTGCCCGCGGCGGAGGAGGAGACGGTGCCCGCGGGGCGTCCGTAGGAAGGCCGCGGCCGGGGAGGCCCGGGGTCAGACCCGTGCCTTCCCGGCTTCCTTCCCCGCCGTCTTCGGCCGTGCCGCCCCGCGCAGCCGGATCCGGCTCACCGATGGGCCCTTGCTCTGGGTGAGGGCCGCGCCGATCAGCACGATCACCGCCCCCACCGGGGTGTTCCACGTCAGCTCCTCGCCGAGGACGGCGACGCCCGCGACGGTCGCGATGACGGGCAGGAAGTACGTCGTCAGGGTCGCGGTGGTCGGCCCCACCTCGGCGACCAGGCCGTACTGCAGCAGGAACGCCAGGCCCGTGCCCAGGGCGCCGAGCGCGAGGACGGCCAGCAGCGGCACGGCGGGGAAGGAGGTGGGCAGGGGGCTGAAGAGCGGGGCGACGACGGCGAGCTGGACGGTGCCCAGGAGCAGTTGGGCGCCCGACATCGACAGGTGGGAGTCGCCCGTCGAGGCGAGGGTGCGCCGCACGTAGATCCAGCCGACCGCGTAGCTGGCGGAGGCCACGAGGGCCATCACGGTGCCCGCCGGGTCCTGGCCGGCGAAGCCGCGCCAGGCGCCGAGGACGGTGAGGACGCCGAGGAAGCCGATGCCCAGGCCGGCGAACCGGCGCCGGGTCGGCCGGTCGTCCGAGAGGGCGACGAGCGAGAGCACCATGCCCCACAGCGGGGTGGTGGCGTTGCAGATGCCCGCCAGGGTGGAGGGGATGCGCAGCTCGGCGTAGGCGAAGAGCGTGAAGGGGAGGGAGTTGAGCAGGAAGGCGGCGACGACGAGGTGCCCCCAGGTGCGGGCCGCCCGCGGCAGGCGCTGCCGCTTGACGGCCAGCGTGGCCAGGAGCACCACGGTGCCGAACAGCATGCGGCCGAGGGAGACGTACAGCGGTGCGAAGCCGTCGGTGCCCAGCTTGATGAAGAGGAAGCTGCACCCCCAGATGAGGGTGAGCACACCGAAGCGGATCCTCCAGTCGAGGGCGGGGCGCCCTCGCTGGCCGGGGGGTGCCGAGGCGGTGCCGGAGGGTATCGAGGGCGGAGAGGCCGGGGTGCTCGTGGTGCGCATGAGCATAACCATGACGTGATCTCAAACCTTAGAACAAGCAAATAAAAATGCGCACTATCGCGTAGTGTTGCTTACATGTTGAACCTGGACCGCCTGCGGACCCTTAACGCCGTCGCCCGCCACGGCTCCGTCAGCGGCGCGGCGGACGGCCTCCACGTGACCACCTCCGCCGTCTCCCAGCAGCTCGCCAAGCTGGAGCGGGAGACCGGCCAGCAGCTGCTCGCGAAGCACGGCCGCGGCGTGCGCCTCACCGACGCCGGCCGGCTCCTCGCCGACCACGCCTCGCGCATCCTCTCCCAGGTGGAGCTCGCCCAGGCCGACCTGGAGGCCCAGCGCGGCCAGGCCGTCGGCGAGCTGCTGCTCGGCGCCTTCCCCACCGCGGCCCGCGGCCTCTTCCCCGCCGCCCTCGCCGAGCTGCGCGACGTCCACCCGCAACTGCGCGCCCGGCTGGAGGAAATGGAACCGGACGACGCCGTACCGCGCGTCGTCCGCGGCGACATCGACGTCGCCATCGTCCTCGACTGGTACAACAAGCCCCTGCCGATGCCCGACGGGCTGGCCAAAGCCCCCATCCTCGACGACCCCGCCGATGTGGCCGTCCCCGTCGGCCACCCCCTCGCCGGCCGGGCGGAAGTGGACCTGGAGGACTTCGCCGACGACGAATGGGTCTCCTGGCCCCGGGGCGAGTTCTGCCACGACTGGCTGATGCTCACCCTGCGCGGCAAGGGCATCGAGCCCCGCATCTCCCACATGGCCGAGGAGCACCACACCCAGCTCGCCCTGATCGCCGCCGGCCTCGGGGTCGCCGTCGCCCCGCGCCTGGGCCGCGGAGCGGTGCCGGAAGGGGTGCGGATCCTGCCCGTACGCCACTCGATACGCCGCCACGTCTACGCCATCTGGCGCGCGGACGCCGACCGGCGGCCGTCGATCAGGGCGGCGGTCGACGCGCTGCGCAAGGCCGGGGAGTCGCTCACCGGCTGACTCCGGAAGCGGCGGCCACCACCCCTCAGGCACGGGCCAGCTTGCGGAAGTCCCACGAGGCCACCGCTTCCGGGGTCAGCCGCAGCCAGGCGTGCCGGCCGTCGTGCGGCATGGCGGGCAGGCCGAAGTACTTGGCGGCGAACAGCGCCTCCGGACCGTCGAGCTCGGGGCAGGGGGCACCCGTGCGCGGCGCCTCCCCGACGAAGACGGCCGTGCCGGACAGCTCGGCCCCGCGCAGCTCCCCGTACTCCCGGCCGTCGTCGACCACCACCGCGACGCGGGCGTCCCGCCGCAGCTCGGCCCACCGCCGGCTGCGGACGATCGAGTACAGCCACAGCGCCCCGCCCTCCCAGACGAACCACAGCGCGCCCACGTGCGGGCGGCCGTCCCGGCCGACCGTCGCCACCCGGCAGGTGCGCTGCCCGGTGAGGAAGGCGTCCAGCTCCGCCGCCGTCATCATGATCCGGCGGCCCCGCCGCTGGGTGGCGACCATCCCCGCACCTCCCGGTACCTGACTGAGTATCAGAAAGCATGCGCCCCGCTTCCCCCGCGCGCAATGCCCCGCTACCCTCACGCGGCCCCGCCCGCACCCGCCGGGCCCGCACGCGACGAGGGAACCACCATGGCGCCGACGCCCCGCGCAGCCGCACCGGCCACCCCACCGCTCGAACCGCTCGACCCCGCCACGACCGTCCTGCTGACCGTCGAGTGCCAGCGCGGTGTCGTCGGCCCCGACAGCGCCCTGCCCGAACTCGCCGCGGCCGCGCGCACCTCCGGGGCCCTCGCCGCCGTCGCCCGGCTGGTCGCCGGCGCCCACACCGCCGGTGTCCAGGTCGTGCACGCCGTCGCCGAGCGCCGCCCGGACGGCCGGGGAGCGAGCCGCAACGCCCGCCTCTTCCGCGCCGCCGAGCGACTGCCCGTCCAGCAGCTCGCCGGCACCACGGCCGTGCGCGTGGCCGAACCGGTCCCCGTCGGCGACGGCGACCTCGTGGTGCGGCGGCTGCACGGCCTCTCGCCCCTCGCCGGCACCGGCCTGGACGCCCTGCTGCGCAACCTCGGCTGCCGCACCCTGATCGTCACCGGCGTCTCCGCGAACATCGCGATACCCAACGCCGTCTTCGACGCCGTCAACCTCGGCTACACCGCCGTCGTCCCGGCCGACGCGATCGCCGGGGTCCCCGCGGACTACACCGCGGCGATGATCCGCCACACCCTCGCGCTCGTCGCCACCGTCACCACGGCCGACGCCGTCCTGCGTGCCTGGCGGCCCCCGCGCCGGGCACGGTGACGGGCCCGGCGCGCCGTGCGGCGCCGGAGGCGGGCCCCCGGCGCCACGGGCCCGCCCCCGGCGCCGCGGGCGCGCTCAGCCCAGGCGGACGGTCCCCCCTTCGACGGTGACGCGCTCCTCGGGCAGCGGCCGCTGCGCCGGACCCGCCTGCACGCTGCCGTCCGCCACGCTGAACCTGCTCCCGTGACAGGGGCAGTTGACGGTGCCGCCGGAGACCTCCTTCACCAGGCAGCCCGTGTGGGTGCAGACCGCCGAGAAGGCTTTGAACTCACCCTCCGACGGCTGCGTCACCACCACCTTCCGGTCCGCGAAGACCTTTCCCCCGCCCTTCGGGATGTCCGCGGCCGAGGCCAGCACCCCTTCCCCGGCTTCCCCGGCGTTCGGCGGCCTCTCGGACCCGGGGGTCCGCTGCCGCGGCGGCGTGGCGGCGTCCTCCCCGCCGTCCCCGCCGTTCGAGCCGCAGGCGGCGAGCGCCGCGGCCAGCCCGGTGACCCCGGCGGCCGCGACGACGGTGCGGCGGCTCGTACCCGCCCGGACCGGTGACGTGTGTGCCATGTGCGCTCCTCTGGCCTTACTGGTGGGCTTGCTGGTTCACATGAGACATACGGCTCCGGCGGCGCCGGCGTTCAGCGGCCCGGCGCGCTTTCCGGCGAAACCCCCGCGGGCGGCGGCGGGGAACGGCCCGGCCCGCCGTGGCCGTGCGGCGCCCGCGACCCCAGTAGCCTGGGGCAATGCTCCCCGAAGTCACCGCCACCCGCTATGTCACGCCCTTGCGTGAGGGTGGCTCGCTCCCCGGCATCGTCGAGGCCGACGATCTCGGCACCTACGTCATGAAGTTCACCGGCGCCGGCCAGGGCCGCAAGACCCTCGTCGCCGAGGTCATCTGCGGCCGCCTGGGCAGCGCCCTGGGGCTGCGCGTCCCCGACCTGGCGCGGATCCAGCTCGACCCGGTCATCGGCCGGGGCGAGCCCGACCAGGAGGTGCAGGGGCTCCTGAAGGCCAGCGGCGGGCTCAACCTCGCCATGGACTTCCTGCCCGGCGCCCTCGGCTTCGACCCGCTCGCCTTCGAGGTCGGCGCGGCGGAGGCCGGGCGCGTGATCTGGTTCGACGCGCTCATCAACAACGTCGACCGCTCCTGGCGCAACCCCAACCTCCTGGTGTGGCACGGACAGATGTGGCTCATCGACCACGGTGCCACCATGATCTGGCACCACAACTGGCCGGCCGCCGGCGCCGCGGCTGCCAAGCCCTACGACGCCTCCGACCACGTCCTGGCGACCTTCGCCCCGGACATCGCCGCGGCCGCGGCCGCCCTCGCCCCGCGCGTCACCGAGGAACTGCTCACCGAGGTCGCCGCGGACGTCCCCGACGAGTGGCTCGCGGACGAGCCGGGCTTTGAGAGCCCGGACGCCCTGCGCCGCGCGTACGTGGAGGTACTGCTGGAGCGCGCGGCGAGTGTCGGCGAGCGGATCACGCTCGGCGAGCGCAGCAAGGACAAGCCCTCGCAGGCCCCGGAGTGGGTCCGTGTCAGGCTCGACGGAAGGGCCGGAAAGTGACCGGGCGCCACAACGGACGCGATGTCTTCGAGTACGCGCTGCTGCGGGTCGTCCCGCGCGTCGAGCGCGGCGAACTGATCAATGCCGGAGTCGTCGTCTACTGCCAGGCGCGCTCCTACGTCGCCGCGCGCGTCCACCTGGACGAGGCCCGGCTGCTGGCGCTCGACCCGGCGGCGGACGTCGCTGGGGTACGGGCCGCGCTGGGCGCCGTCGAAGGCGTCTGCCTCGGCGGGGACCGGGCCGGTCAGGCCGCCCGCGACGACGCCGGGCGGCGCTTCCGCTGGCTGATCGCGCCCCGCAGCACGGTCGTCCAGCCCGGGCCGGTGCACAGCGGGCTGACCGCGGACCCGGAGCGGGAGTCGGAGCGGCTGCTGGAGCTGCTCGTGCGGTGAGGCCGGGCGGGGCGCGGGAGAGCCCGGGAGAGCGTTGACAGCAGGTGGCCGGGCTTCTAGCGTCAGCTCTGCTCACGCTACTAAGCGGTTGCTCACCCACGGATCCGGGTCGGTGAGCCGCCGTGTCCTGTTGTCCGAAGCGAGGAGAACCCGCATGTCCACCACCGAGCAGCGCGTCGCCGTCGTCACGGGCGCCGCCCGTGGCATCGGCGCCGCCACCGCCGTCCGCCTGGCCGAGGAGGGGCACGCGGTCGCCGTCCTCGACCTCGACGCGGCGGCCTGCGCGGACACCGTGGAGAAGATCACGGCAGCGGGCGGCAAGGCCCTCGCCGTCGCCTGTGACGTCTCCGACTCCGCCCAGGTGGACGCGGCCGTCGCCCGGATCGCCACCGAGCTCGGCGCGCCCGTGATCCTCGTCAACAACGCGGGCGTGCTCCGGGACAACCTGCTGTTCAAGATGAGCGACAGCGACTGGGACACCGTCTTGAACGTGCACCTGCGCGGGGCGTTCCTGATGTCGCGCGCCTGCCAGAAGCACATGGTCGACGCCGGCTTCGGCCGGATCGTGAACCTCTCCAGCAGCTCCGCGCTCGGCAACCGCGGCCAGGCCAACTACGCCGCCGCCAAGGCCGGCATGCAGGGCCTGACCAAGACCCTGGCCAAGGAGCTCGGCAAGTTCGGCATCACCGCCAACTCCGTCGCCCCCGGCTTCATCGCCACCGACATGACCGCGGCCACCGCCGCCCGCGTCGGCATGGGCTTCGAGGACTTCAAGACCGCGGCGGCGAGCCAGATCCCCGTACAGCGCGTCGGGGAGCCCGCCGACATCGCCCACGCCGTCGCCTTCTTCACCGGCGAGCAGGCCGGCTTCGTCTCGGGCCAGGTCCTGTACGTGGCCGGCGGACCGCTCAACTGACCGGGGGCACGGACATGACCGCACAGGAACTCTCCGGCAAGGTCGCCCTCGTCACGGGCGCCAGCCGCGGCATCGGCTACGGCATCGCCGAGACGCTGGTGGCCCGCGGCGACCGCGTCGTGATCACCGGGCGCAACAAGGACTCCCTCGAACAGGCCGTGCAGGCCCTCGGCGCCGACCGGGTGATCGGCGTGGCGGGCAGGGCGCACGACGAGGCGCACCAGGAGGCCGCCGTCGCGCGCGCGATGGAGGCGTTCGGGCGCGTCGACTTCCTCGTCAACAACGCCGGTACCAACCCGGTGTTCGGCCCGATGGCCGAGGTCGACCTCGCCGTCGCCCGCAAGGTCTTCGAGACCAACGTCATCTCGGCGCTCGGCTTCGCCCAGCAGACGTGGAAGGCGTGGCAGAAGGACAACGGCGGGGCGATCGTCAACATCGCCTCCATCGCGGGCGTCACCGCCGCCCCCTTCGTCGGCGCGTACGGGATGAGCAAGGCCGCCATGGTCAACCTCACCCTGCAGCTGGCCCAGGAGATGGCACCGGGCGTCCGGGTCAACTCCGTGGCCCCGGCCGTGGTGAAGACCAAGTTCGCCGCGGCCCTCTACGAAGGGCGCGAGGAGGAGGTCGTGGCCTCCTACCCGCTCGGGCGGCTGGGGACGGCGGAGGACATCGGGGGAGTCGCCGCCTTCCTGCTCTCCGACGCCGCCGCGTGGGTCACCGGCCAGAACCTCGTCGTGGACGGCGGGCTCTTCCTCAACGCCGGGTTCTGACCGGCCGCACGCCCCCGGGCCGCGCGTCCCCGGCCCGAGGGGTCTCGCGTCAGGCGTTGTCAGTGGTCGCCGGTAGGTTCTCGGGTGAGAGCTGATCGAACCCCGGAGGTTGTCGACGTGACCGTCACCGACTTGCTGCCCGCGTCCTGGCGCGGTGTCCTCGGCGAAGAGCTGGAGAAGCCCTACTTCAAGGAGCTCATGGACTTCGTCGAGCAAGAGCGGGCGAAGGCGCCGGTGTACCCGCCGCGCGGCGAGGTCTTCGCCGCCCTGGAGGCGACCCCTTACGACCAGGTGAAGGTCCTCATCCTGGGCCAGGACCCCTACCACGGGGCGGGCCAGGGCCACGGGCTGTGCTTCTCGGTCCGGCCCGGGGTGCGGACGCCTCCCTCCCTGCGGAACATCTACCGGGAGATGAGCGAGGAGCTCGGCCACGACGTGCCGGACAACGGCTTCCTCATGCCGTGGGCCGAGCAGGGCGTCCTGCTGCTCAACGCCGTGCTGACGGTCCGCGGCGGGGAGCCCAACTCCCACAAGGGCAAGGGCTGGGAGAAATTCACCGACGCGGTCATCCGCGCCGTCGCCTCCCGGCCGGACCCGGCCGTCTTCGTGCTCTGGGGCAACTACGCGCAGAAGAAGCTGCCGCTGATCGACGAGGAGCGGCACAGCGTCGTCAAGGGCGCCCACCCCTCACCGCTGTCGGCGAAGAAGTTCTTCGGCAGCCGCCCCTTCACGCAGATCAACGAGGCGATCGCCGCCCAGGGGCACCAGCCGATCGACTGGCGCATCCCCAGCCTCGCGGTCTGAGCACGCCGCCCGCGCGGGCCGGCCGGTCAGTGTCCGTAGACCTGGCCGCAGATGCGGTTGGCGTCGCTGTTCGGCTGCCACTGGCCGTAGGTACGGCCCGCCGCGCAGACGCCGTTGCCCGAGCGGGGCGCCGGCGCCGGGGCGGGGGCCTCGCGGCGGGGCTCCCGGGCGGGCTCGGGGTCGGCCTGCCGCTGGGACGCCGGGGGCGGCGGTGGCTCGTACCGGGGAAGCGGCTCGCCGCGGGAAGGATCCGAGCGGCGCGGGGACGCCTCCCCGCGCTCCCTCCGCCAGGACGGGCCCGCCGAGCCCGGGCGGGGGCTGCGGACGTCCGGGTGCGGGCTGCGGACGTCCGGCGGGCCGCCGGGCCGCGAGGGGTCCGTCCGGTGTCCGCGGAACGAGGGCAGCGAAGCGTCGGCGCGGTACGGCCCGTCCGTGGCCGGCAGACCCGGGGGCGTGCCGGAGGGCCGGCCCTCGCGCGCATGCCGGGAAGGATCCTCCAACAGGTCGTCCGAGCCGTCCGGGCCCGTGTAGACCAGGGCCTCCCGTGCGGGGCCCTGCGCGATGCCCGGCGCCGCCGGGCGTGAGCGGCCGGGCGGAGCGTCGGGCGCGGCGTGCGGGGAGACGGAGACGCAGCCGACGGCTGTCGCCATCGCCACCGCCGCCAGGGCCGCCGCTGCGGGCATGCGATACATTCGCTCAACTCTGCCGCCCCGGCGGCCGGGTTGGGAATTCCCCGCACGGGTGACGCGCCGGAGCCCGGCGCGTCAGGCGCCGGTGGCGCCGTCTATCCGCTCACGGACGAGGTCGGCGTGGCCGTTGTGGCGCGCGTACTCCTCGATCATGTGGACGTAGATCCACCGCAGGTCGTACATCTTGCCGTGGTGGGACGGCCGCAGGCCGATGTCGTCCAGCGTGCGGCCCCGGGCCGCCTCGCGGGCCGCGGCGATCTCCGCCTGCCAGGTGGCGTGGGCCTCCTCCCAGGTGTCCCCTTCACCGACGCGGAAGTCCCCGTCGAGGTCGTCGTCGCTGTAGTAGATCGGCTCGGCGTCCTCCCCGGCGAGCACGCGCCGGAACCAGTTGCGCTCGACCTCGGCCATGTGCCGGACGAGCCCGAGCAGGCTGATCGACGACGGCGGCACCGACGCCTCGCGCAACTGGGCGTCGCTCAGCCCCTCACACTTCAGGGCCAGGGTGCTCCGGTGGAAGTCGAGCCAGCTTTCCAGGCCGGTGCGCTCGTCGGAGATGGTGGGCGGCACGGGCCGCTCGGATGTCGACATGGCGACCATCCTGGCGTTCCGCCCCACCTCCCGCCACGGGTTTTACCGGAGCAGCATGCCGCGCAGGAGCTCGCCGACCCCTTCGCGCAGCCGCTCCCGCTCCGGCGCGCGGGCGTGGAAGGCGCCCGCCACGCACGAGAACATCAGCCCCTCGCACCAGGCGACGAGGGACAGCGCGTGCCGCTCGGGGTCGGCGGACCCGGCCGCGGCCATCAGGTGGACGAGCGGCTCGCGGAACACCCGGCCCGCCGAGTCGTAGACCTCCCGCAACTCCGGTCGCCGCGAGGCTTCCAGGGCCAGCTCGTAGCGGGCGACGAGCAGCTCCCGGTGCCCGGTCAGGGCCCGGTGCAGGGTGAGCGCGACCGCGTCGGCGAGCCGCTCGTGCCCTTCCGCCGGGTCCGGCAGCTCCCCCAGCGCCAGCGCCTCCGTCTCCCGCGCGGCGAGCCGCTGCACGGCGGCCTCCAGCAGGGCCAGGCGCGTCCGGGCGAGGTTGGACGTCGACCCGGCGGGCAGCCCGGCCGCCTCGTCGACCGCCCGGTGGGTCAGCCCGCGCATGCCGCGCTCGGCGAGGAGGGCGAGCGCGGTGTCGGCGACCAGCCGGGCCCGTTCCCGCGCGGCGGACTTCGGGGGGAGGTTTTCCACTGCCATGCCCTCAACCTATCCGGCGCGTCCCCCGGGGGCCGTGGCGCTGTGTGACCGCCGCCCCGCTGCCCGTCGGCCCCCGGAGCGGCCGGCCGGCGGCCACCCGTACCCCCGTATGCTGCTCGAACGCACAGCACACGCCAGGGAGGCTCAGTGAAGGTCGGCTGCATCGGGCTCGGGGACATCGCACAGAAGGCGTACCTGCCGGTACTCTCCGCGCGGCCGGGGATCGAGCTGCACCTCCACTCCCGGACACCGGCCACCGTGCACCGGGTCGCCGACACGTACCGCATCCCCGCCGCCCGGCGCCACACCGACCTGGACGCCCTCCTCGCCGCCGGCCTCGACGCGGCGTTCGTCCACGCGGCGACGGCCGCGCACCCCGGGATCGTCACGCGCCTCCTCGACGCCGGCGTCCCCGTCTACGTGGACAAGCCCCTCGCCTACGACTTCGCCACCAGCGAGCGCCTCGTCCACCTCGCCCGGGAGCGGGGCGTGAGCCTGGCCGTCGGCTTCAACCGCCGCTACGCGCCCGGGTACGCGCAGTGCCTGGACCACCCCCGCGACCTCGTCCTGATGCAGAAGAACCGCGTCGGGCTCGCCGAGGACCCCCGCACGCTCGTCTTCGACGACTTCATCCACGTCGTGGACACCCTGCGGTTCCTCGTGCCCGGCACCGTCGACCACATCGACGTCCGTGCCAGGGTCCGCGACGGCCTCATGCACCACGTCGTGCTCCAGCTCTCCGGCGACGGCTTCACCGCCATCGGCTCCATGAACCGGCTGAGCGGCTCCACCGAGGAGGTCCTGGAGGTCTCCGGCCGGGACACCAAGCGGCAGGTCAGCAACCTCGCCGAGGTCGTGGACCACCGGGGGCAGCCCACCGTCCGCCGCCGCGGCGACTGGGTGCCCGTGGCCCGCCAGCGCGGCGTCGAGCAGATCACGCTCGCCTTCCTCGACGCGGTGCGCGAGGGCAGGCTGCTCGACGCCGGGGACGCCCTGAGCACCCACGAGCTGTGCGAGCGGATCGTCAGCTCCGCTCTGGAGCAGGCTTCCTGACGCGCCGCCGCAGGGTGCGCAGGCCCTCGGCCGCCAGGTAGCAGCCCAGGGCGGCGAGGGAGCCGGCGACGACCCAGTCGCCGGCGCGGACGTACGGGCTGGTGCCCTCCGCGAGGGGCACCTCGTAGACGGCGGCCGTGCTGCGGTCGGTGCCCAGCGGCGGGCCGACCGCCCTGCCGCGCGCGTCCACGACCGTGCTGACGCCGGTCAGGGTCGCGTGCACCATGGGCCGCCAGGTCTCCGCGGCCCGCAGCGCGGCCAGCGAGGCGTGCTGCCGCGGCGCCCAGCTGTGCTGGAAGGTGGAGGTCGCCGACTGGGCGACGAGCAGGGCGGCCCCGTCCCGCGCCAGCCTCCGGCTCATGTCGGGAAACGCCGACTCGAAGCACACCAGCGGCCCGATCCGCAGCCCGTCGGGCAGCCGCATCACCACCGGGTGGTCACCGCGCCTGCGATCCTCGCCCGCGGCCTTGCCCACGGAAGTGGCCCAGCCCAGGACCGAGCGGGCCGGCACGTACTCCCCGAAGGGCACCAGCCGCATCTTGTCGTAGCGGTCCCCGGTCGGACCGTCCGGGCCGACCAGCACGGAGCTCTTGAAGATCCCCGGCCGGCCGGAGCGCCGCGCGTCGACGTTCACCAGCAGCTCGGCACCGACCGTCCGGGACAGCGCGGTCAGCCGGTCCCTGAGATCGGGCCGTTGGTCCAGGTCCTGGCCCACGCTGCTCTCGCCCCACACCACCAGGTCCGGGTGCTGCCCGGCCAGGCCCCGGGTGAGCTGCTCCTGGCGGTCGAAGCGCCGCTGCGGACTGTGGCTGCCGGAGATCACTCCCGGCTGGACGACCGCGATCCGTACCGAGCCCGCGCTTTTCGGGACCGGCGCCCAGACCCATACGCCCGCGGTCGCCATGGCGCAGACAAGGACCCCTGCCACCCCCGCGATTCGGGACCGAGGGGCCCAAATCAGGGCGGTGAGCGCGGTGTTGAGGCACACCAGGAGGAAAGTAACCAGCCAGATCCCACCGACGGAACTGAGCCGCAGGGCGGGGGAAACCTGCCATTGGCTCGCCCCGAACAGACCCCATGGTCCGCCCAAATACTCCCATGAGCGAACAAGTTCGACCATCAACCAGCCGGCCGGGATCAGGAACAGCGCTGCCAGGGCCCGTCCCGGCCCTGGCGTGCCGTTGAGCAACCGGTGCACCAGCAGCCCCCAGGGTGCCCACAACAGCCCCAGCAGCGCGGCCAGTACCAGAATGAAGACATGCAGGCTCGGCAGCAGCCAATGGTGAACCGAAAGGAGGAATCCGCCCCCGCCGAGCCATCCGTAGCGCGCCGCCACGCGACCCGTGGGAGCGGAGCGGATCAGGAGCAGCCAGGGGACGAGGGCGGCGTACGCGAGCCACCACAGCCCCGGCGCCGGAAAGGTGAGAGCGGGCAGCGCGCCTGCGGCGACCGCCGCCGCGCCCCGCCACCGGGGCCGGGTGCGGGGCGGGCGGTGCCGCTCGACCGACGGCGCCATGGTCATGCCGTGCCTCCCTTGGGTGTGTGGATCAACAGCGTGGATCAGCGGCGTGGATCAGACGCGTGGATCACAGTGTGGCGAGTCTTCGCTCGCTCATTCGTCAAGCAGGTGGTCGGGTTCCGGCTGCCCTCGGGATTTCGAACAGTTGTGGATCATGGGGAAAAATCCTTGTCATCGGTGTGCAATATTCAACCGTTTTTTGTCTTCTGGAAAACGCACTTGGCTAGATCCGCTCTAAAGTGATCCGAAGTGGGCCTTGCCTCCCGCGCTGGAAAGGTGTGACCGGATATGCGGTCCGGGTTATCCGTGGTCCACCCTGGGCAGGTACCGCGCAAAAGTGGACAGGAACAGTGGACAGGAACGCTGCGGCCCGGGGAGACGGCGTGTCAGGCGTGCGAGACCGTATTTCAGTACAGCCGTTGGAGATCATGCCCTTCTACTGTCCGGTACCGCCGGCCGTCCATCCCCGCCTCCGGGAGATCGACAACGCCTCGGTGGACTGGATGCTCGACCAGGAGCTCGACACCTCGCCCCACCAGCGGCAGCGGCTGACCCGGTGCGACTTCGGCGGCCTGACCGCCAGGACCATGCCGTACGGCCAGGCCGGCCCGCTGACCGTGGTCGCCAAGCTGCACTCGGTGCTCTTCTCCTTCGACGACGCCGTTTGCGACGAGTCCGGAGCGACCGCCCACGGCCTGGCCCGGGCGACCTCGCGCATCATGCGCGTCCTGGAAGCGCCGGTTCCGTCGTGGCCGGACGACTCGCCCCACGCGGCGGCGCTGCGCGGCGTGCGGAGGGAACTGGCCGCGCACGCGACACCGCGTCAGTTAAGGCGCTGGACCGAGGGCATGCGGGTCTACCTGTCCAGCCTGGTGTGGGAGGCCGCCTGCCGCCGCGACCGGGCGCTGCCGTCCGTCAACGACTACACGGCCATGTGGATGCGCGCCATCGGCATGGCGCCCTCCACGGCGCTGATGGACATCGCGGGAGGCTATGAACTCCACGACCGGGACCTGGACCGGCCCGAGGTGAAAGCCCTCACCGAGATGACGTGGACCCTCGTGGCCTGGGACAACGACTTCTACTCGCGGAACAAGGAGATCCAGCGAGCCGGTGACAACCTCAACCTGATCGACGTCCTCGCCGCGGAGCGGGGCTGGGAGCCCGCCCGCGCGCAGGAAGAGGCCATGGCGATGCGCGATCGCGTCATGACGCTCTTCCTGCGGCTGCGCGAACAGCTGTGGCCGCGGGCCGGGGTCGAGCTGCGCTGCTACCTGGTGGCCCTCGGCCACTTCGTCCGCGGGCACCTGGACTGGGCTTCCCGGTGCGCCCGCTACGTCGACCCTTACGATCCCGCCCGGCCCGTCCAGTGGTGGAAGCCGCTCCCCGCGGACGACAGCCCGGAGCCCGTGCCGATTCCCGCCATCGCCTGGTGGTGGGGCCAGCTGGAGACCGCTGCCTACCCGCGCCGCAGCCAGCTGCGCAGCGACCGCCACCACGACCGCCGGGAAGGCGCCGGCCGGTCGGCGGTGACCGGGGTGAGAACCGGCTGCGCCGGCTGAGAGGGCACCGCCGGCTCCACCACCACGGGGTCGGCGGGCACCTCCGGTCGCGGCCGCTGCGCGGTGAACTTCACCGGCAGCGACTGGAGATGACGGGACATCAGGACAGAGGAGTAGTCGAGCGACGACTCGTCCACCGCGAGGGTGAGGTCGGGCAGCCGCAGGAGCAGGGCGTCGATGCCGGTGTCCGCGATGGCCCGGCCCACGTCCTGCCCCGGGCACTCGTGCTGGCCGCCGCTGAACGCCAGGTGGGAGCGGTTGCCGTGGATGGGGGCGTCCGGATCGGGCCGGACGACCGTGTCCATGTTGGCGGCGGCGAGCCCGAGGACCAGGGCGTCCCCCTGCTTGATCTGCTGCCCCGCGAGCTCCGTATCCTGGGTCGCCCAGCGGCCGAGGATCGCGATGAAGGGCGGCTCGTCCCACAGGACCTGCTCCACCGCGTCCGGCAGCGTCATGTGGCCGCCCGCGAGCGAGGCCCGGAAGCGGACGTCGGTGAGCACCATCTTCAGGGTGTTGGCGATGAGGTTCGCGGTGGTCTCGTAGGCGGCGATGAGCACCAGCCGCAAGTGCTGCTGCACCTCGTCGTCCGAGAGCCCCGCGGGGTGCTCCAGGAGCCAGGTGGTGAAGTCGGCGCCGGGCTCGACCCGCTTGCGCGCGACCAGCTTGCGCAGCGTCTCCTGGACGAAGGCGTTGCTGGAGACGGCCGTCTCGGTGCCCTTGATCATGTCGCGGGCGGCGTCGACCAGCCGCTGGCTGTACACCTCGGGCATCCCGAGCAGCTGCGTCATGGCCATCATCGGAAGGTGGTCCGCGAACTGGCTCACCAGATCCGCCCGGCCCGAGGCGCAGAAGCGGTCGACCAGCTGGTTGGAGAAGTGGGTGACGTGGCGGCGGATGCCGCGCTTGTCGAAGCGCGCGATGGCGTCGTTCACGGCACCGCGCCAGCGCTCGTGCTGCGTCCCGTCGGCGAAGACGCAGATCGGCTGGTAGGTGGTGATCGGCGCCAGCGGGTGGTCGGGGGGCACCTTCCCCTCCCGCGCCAGGTTCCACAGCCGGGAGTCCCGCGAGAAGCGCGAGGGGGTCCGGGCCACGTCGAGGTTCTCGCGGTAGCCGAGGACGAGCCAGGCCGGGAGGTCGCCGTACAGCAGGACGGGCGCGACCTGGCCGTGCTGCTGGCGGAGCCGCTCGTACAGCCCCATGGGGTCGGCCTCGGCCTCCTTCCCGTACAGCCGGGTGACACCGCCGGGGCCGAGGTCGTGGGCCGGGCACTGCGGGGGAGGCGCGACCACGGAGTCGGCGCGGGAGTGTTCGGGGGGGAGGGTCACTGTGGCTCCGGGGCGACGGTCGTGAGGGTGTAGAGGTAGCGCATCAGGGTCATCAGGGTGTCGCGGCAGGAGCCGCGGTCGCGGGCGTCGCAGTCGACCATGGGAACGCTGTCGTCCAGGTCCATGGCGGCCCGCAGTTGCTCCATGGGGTAGCTGGGGGAGCCGGGGAAGCGGTTGACGCCGACGACGAACGGCACACCGCGCTCCTCCAGGCGGCCGATCACGTCGTAGCTGACCTCCAGGCGGCGCGTGTCGAGCAGGACCACCGCTCCGAGGGCGCCTTCGAAGAGGCCGTTCCACAGGAACCAGAAGCGCTCCTGGCCGGGGGTGCCGAACAGGTACAGCACCAGCTGCTCGTTGATGCTGATCCGGCCGAAGTCCATGGCCACGGTCGTTTCGGTCTTCTGCTCGATGCCGGCGAGGTCGTCCACGCCGACACCGGCCTGGGTCATGGTCTCCTCGGTGGTCAGCGGCCGGATCTCGCTGACGGCGCCCACCAGCGTCGTCTTGCCGACGCCGAAGCCACCGACGATCACCACCTTGACGGCAGCGGTGGCCGACGCCGGGAGGACGTCCTCCGTCCGCGGCCCCGCGTGGATCTCGGGGCCGTAGGCGTCAGAGCCGTTGTAGTCCATTCATCACCGCCTCCAGAAGTTGGATGTCGGGCAGTGCCGCCGCCGGGACCGGGGGACGGGCCTCCACCTGCCTGCTGGCCAGCAGATCCGTGAGCAGCAGGGTGAGCGTGCTGACGGGGAGCTCCAGGTACGCGGATATCTCGGCGACGGACAGCGGGTAGTCGCACATCCTGACGATGGCGGCGTGCTCGGGCTGCAGGCCGGGGTCGGTCTCCGAGCGGGAGACGATCAGTGTCACCAGATCGAGCTCTGTCTTTTTCTCCCCACGGGCCTGGCCGCCGGTGAGGATGTAAAGCCGGTCCGGACTGCCTGGTGCCTTCCCCGGGTCGGGTCCTCCGGCTCCGTTCATGTCACCGGGCCGCTGACCCGCGGCGGGCTCGTCAGGTGCGAACCGATCCGGGCCACCAGATCCCGCATCCGCAGCCCCATCAGGCCGGCGTCCACGTCGTCGTCGGCCAGGACGGCCAGGAACGCCCCGGCTCCGGCGGCCATCAGATAGAAGAAACCACCGTCGACCTCGATCACGACCAGGCGCATCTCCCCGTCCCCGTTGGGGAATTCGGCGGCGATGGCCGTCGAGAGGCTCTGCAGTCCGGCACAGGCGGCGGCGAGCCGGTCGGCGGCGTCCGGGTCCGTGCCGTGCTGGGCCATGCGCAGGCCGTCCGAGGACAGCACGATCACGTGGCGGGTCTGCGGAACGCTGGTTGCCAGGTCCTTGAGCATCCAGTCCATGTTGAACCGCGGCTGCGTCACTTGGCTACTCTTCCTTGTCTGACGAGGTATCACTGTTCGGCCGGCCGGCGTCCGGCTCCGGGAGCTCCCCGTTGATGCCGCTGGTGAAGGCGGCCAGCCACATGCCCGGCTGCTTGGGTGCCTCCTCCGGTTCGGCCGGCCGGGCGGGGTGCCGGGCCGGGGCGGCCGGCGCCCGGTCCCGCTGGGCGGCCGCCGCCCGGCCGAACGGCAGGGGCGCGGGACCCTGGCGCCGTCGGCGCTGCGGCAGTCCGCTGTCCCCGAGCGGCGGCGGGATGGGGTGCTCCATCATCGGCGGGGCCGTCTGGGGGCCGGGGGCGGGGATCTTCTGGCCGGGGCGCCGCTTGGACTTGATGGGGGGAAGCTTGGGAGCGCGCGCGATATCGCCTCCGGGGTGCTTGCTGGCGGTGATGAGGTCCATGGGGATGACCAGGACCGCGCGGACGCCTCCGTAAGCGGAAGGCCGCAGCGACACCAGGAAGTTGTAGCTGAGGGCGAGTCGGCTGACCACCGCCAGGCCGAGCCGGGGCGCCTCGCCCAGGTCGTCCAGGTCCAGCGCGCCTTCCCGGGAGAGCACCCGGTCGGTGCGGCGCCGGGCCTCGTCGGTCAGGCCGACGCCGGCGTCCTCGATCTCGACCGCGATGCCGGACTGGATGTCCACGGCGGTCAGGTGCACCCGGGTCTGCGGGGGCGAGTAGCGGGTGGCGTTGTCCAGCAGCTCGGCCAGCGCGTGGATCACGGGTTCGACGGCGGGTCCGACCACGGCGACGTCCGCCACCGAGTGCAGGTCGACCCGCCGGTACTCCAGGATCCGCGACATCGCGCCGCGCAGCACGTTGTAGAGCGGGATCTCGTTCTTCCACTGGCGGCCGGGGCGGGAGCCGCCCAGGACGGCGATGCTGTCCGCGAGCCTGCCGGTGAGGGCGTTGCCGTGGTCCAGGTGGAGGAGGTCGCCGAAGACGTCCGGGTCGTTGCCGTGCTTGTGCTCCATCTCCCGGATGTCGTAAGCCTGTTGGTGGACGATGGCCTGCACCCGGCGGGCGATGTTCACGAAGGCGCGCTGGGCGGAGTCGCGCAGGCCCTCCTCGGCCTGGACCGCCTCGATGACGGACTTCAGCACCGACCGGTGCGCGGCCGCGTACCCCGGCTCCAGGTCATGGGCGGGCAGGGTGTGGCGCAGGACGACCTCGGTGGGCGCCCCCCGCTGGAGCAGCTGGATCGCCTTGGGCAGCAGCTCGCGGGCCAACCGCCGGGTCTCCGCCTCGTGTTGGTCGAGCTGGTAGCGCAGCACGGCTTCCTGCTCGGCGGACCGCCGGCGCAGACCGGCGATCACGCGCCCCCGCCGCGCGGCCTCGGACGCGGCCAGTGCCACCGCGACCGTGGCCGAGGACCCGCACCAGGCCACCGGCGCGCGGGCCGCGGGGGTGACGGCGATGACCGCCGCCACCGTGCACACCGCCAGTACCAAAGGGGAGATCAGCCATATCAGGGCGGAGGCGGGCCGCCGCTGAGCTGACGAGCCAGTACGAACCATCAAGATCCTCGGACTCCTGGAAAGGGCGTGGGTGCCGGGGCGCAGCGTTCTCGGGGTTCACCCGGAGAACGGCGACAGCGCAGCACTTGTCCGCAACGTGAAGTAGTCACCGCAACCCGCTGCGCGACATGGAGCGTAGCCTGTCGCGCGCCGCTCCGGCGCGAAGTTGTCATATTCGCGGATTGGCCTGACGAGGGAATTCGAAAGCCTGCATAATGGGCCTTCGTTTTAAACTCCGAATATATTTCCGAACCCCAGGAATGGGAGTTCGAAGAAATCCGGCCAGCGGGACGGTGACGCTACCGGTGCGCTACGGTCCCGTGTTCCGCGCGCGGCCCGAAGGTCACGCTCTCGGGTGGTGCGTCCGTCGAACCCTGCCCCTCGCGCGACGGACGGGGCTAGGCTCGATCCACCACCATCCTCCCGGGAGACCTCGCCATGTCAGGGCTTCAGCGTGAACAGAACGCATCCGCCGCCCTGTTCGAGCGTGAGCTCGAGCTCACGACCGCGGAACAGGCGGTGCGCCGCTTGTGCGGCCACGTGACAGAAGGGAGGAACCGGCTCGGAGGGCTGCTGCTCTACAGCGGCGAAGCGGGCCTGGGCAAAACGGCGTTGCTCACCGAGGTCCGCAGGTTCGCCGCGGAGGTCTGCCGGTGCACCGTCCTCTTCGCACGCGGCAGCGAGTCGGCGCGCTCCGTCCCCTTCCACGTCGTCCGCCAGCTCCTGCAGCCCGCCCTCGCGCCGCTGGCCCCGGCCGCGCGCCAGGAGCTGCTCAGCGGCTGGTACGACATCGCCGGGCCCGCGCTCGGCATCTCCCCGCCCAGCGGCACGATGCAGGACCCCCAGGGCGTGCGGGACGGCATCGACTGGCTCGTCACCCAACTCGCCCTGAAGGGCGAACCCGTGGTGCTCGTCATCGACGACGCCCACTGGGCCGACGCCGAGTCCCTCTCCTGGCTGACCGCCTTCACCGTGCGGCTGCGGGAGATGCCGCTGCTGGTCGTCCTCGCCTACCGGCCGGATGAACTTCCCGATCACACCCCGGCCTTCCGCGACCTGGTCGCCAGCCGCGCCGCCCGCCCCGTGGAGCTGCGGGCGCTGACCCCGGAGGCCGTGGCCGGGCTGACGCACGCCGCCTTCGGCGGGCGGCCCGACCCGGCCTTCTGCCGCGAGGTGTGGGCGGTCACCGCCGGAAATCCCTACGAGGCCGTGGAGCTCATCGCCAAGGCCCAGGACCGCAATCTGAAGCCGATCGAGGAATCCGCGCCCCTGCTGCGCGACCTCGGCGCCACCGCCCGCGGCAGCGGCCTGGTCGCCCGGCTGGAGCGGCTGGGGCCCGCGGTGACGCGGTTCGCCTGGGCCGCGGCGGTCCTCGGCACGGAGATCTCCCCGATCCTGGCCGCGAACCTCGCGGGCATGGGCCCGGCGCAGGCCGCCCAGTGCGCGGACCGGCTGCGGGAGGCCCGGATCCTCGCCGGAGCCGTCGATCTCGAATTCGTCCACCCGCTGATCGCCACCGCCGTCTACAGTGCGATCCCGCCGGCCGCCCGCACCGCCATGCACGGCCAGGCCGCCTGGGCGGTCGCCGAGGCCGGGCACGGCTCGGCGGCGGCCTCCCGGCACCTGCTGGAGGTCCACCCCGATCACGACTCCGATCTGGTGGAGAAGCTGCGGGCAGCGGCCCGTGAGCACCTCGCGGTCGGCGCGCCGGACGCGGCCCGCCGCTGTCTGGAGCGCGCCCTCCACGAGCCGCCGCCCGAGGAAGAACGCGCCGCCGTCCTGTACGAGCTGGCCTGCACCGCCCTCCTCACCTCCCCCTCCGCCACCGTCAACCACCTCAGGACGGCCCTGGGCCTGCCGCACCTGACCGACGACCTGCGCATCGACGCCACCTACCGGCTGTCCCAGGCGTACGCCCACAACAACCAACTCCAGGAAGCGGCCAGGGTGGTGGCCGAGCAGGCCGAGCGCACCCCGCCGGGCCCCGGGCGGATGCGGCTGCAGGCGGCGCACTTCCTGTGGCGCGGCATTCAGGTCGAGGAGGAGGACTCCCACGGCCGGTCCCGGCAGATGTCCGAACTCGCCGACGACCTCCCCGGCCGGGACAACTCCGAGCGGGCCATGCTCGCGCTCCGGGCCTTCGACGGCGTGATCCGCGGTGAGGACGCCCTGGCCGTCGCCGATCGCGTCGACCGCGCCCTGTTGGACGGCGAGCTGGCGCCCGGCATGGGGTGGACCAACACCGAGTGGGGCTTCGAGATCCCCAGCGTCCTCGGCATCAGCTGTGCCTACACCGACCGGCTCGACCAGGCCCAGCGCCTGTTCAGGGGCGCGGTGCGCGCCTTCGAGATCGCCGGGTGGAGCGGTGCCCACCTCTCCTTCGCCCATGACTTCCTCGGCCTCGTCCACCGGCGCCGGGGGGACCTGTGCGAGGCGGAGCGGTCGCTGCGCGAAGGGCTGCGGCTGGCCTCCCGGCTGGGCCCCGGCCTCCCCATGCACTGGGACGGCTTCTGCCTGCTGATCGAGACCCTGCTCTCGCGCGGCCGGGTCGACGAGGCACAGGCCATCGCGGACGAGCACTCCTTCCACGCCCCCTACTCACCGGCGATCGTCCTCCCGGATGCCGCGTGCCTGGCCGGACGGCTGCTGCTCGCCCGCGGCCGGACGAAGGAGGCGATCGTCGAGCTGGAGGCCGCGGGGCGCCGACTCGACGAGCGCGGCCGGAACAACGTCCTCTGGGCGCCCTGGGCGTTCGACCTGGCCGACGCCATCCTCCCCGAGGACCCCGAGCGTGCCCGCGCTCTGGCCGATCAGGCCGTGCAGCACGGTTACCGGTTCGGCACCGACACCGCCATCGGCGAATCGCTGCGCCGGGCCGCGGCCGTCCACGAGCCGGAGGAGGCGCTGCGCAGGCTCGATCAGGCCGTGACGCATCTGCGCAGATCTCCGTGCAAGTTCGAGTTCGCGGCCGCCCTGGTCGATCACGGTGTCGCGCTGCGCCGGGCCGGCCGTCCGGCGGAGGCCGCCGACCGGCTCCGGGAAGGGCTGGATCTGGCCCGGGAGTGTTCGGCGGACGGGCTCGTCACCACCGCCCAGGCCGAGCTCGACGCGGGGGCGTTCGCGAAGGCCGAGCCGAGGGTGTGACCGCCGGGTCCTGAGCCGCTCCCGGGTGGGCGGGAGCGGCTCAGGACGCGCGGCGGCCCGCCTTCTTCGACGCGGTCTTCTTCGCGCCCGAGCCGGCCGTGCTTTTGCCCGTCGTGCTTTTGCTCGCGGTGCTTTTGGTGGCGCTCTTGGCGGTGCTCTTTTTGGCCGTCGTCTTCGCCGTGCTCTTTGCCGCCCGGGAGGAGCCGGAGGAGGCTGCCGGTGCCGCCTTCTTGGCCGGCGTTCGCTTATTCGATTCCGTGGTCTTCTTCGCCGTGCCCCGCGCCGTTTTCCCGGCCGGGGCGGCTTTCTCGGCCCCGTCCGCCTTCCCGGCGGGCTTTCCGGCGGCCGTGTCGATGGACGCCTGGAGCGCGGCCATCAGGTCGATGACGTTGTCGGGCGCGGGAGTGGTGTCCTCCTTGGGGACCGGCCTGTCCTCCAGATGGGCGTTGATGAGCTCGCGGAGGGCCACCTCGTAGTCGTCCTCCAGCTCCTCGAAGTCGAAGTCCTCGGAGAGTGTGTCCATCAGGCTGGTGGCCATCTTCAGTTCCTGCGGCCGCACGGTCACCGACGAGGGCGGGGCCAGGCCGCCGCTGTCCCGGATCTCGTCGGGCCAGTACATGGTGTGGAGGGTCAGCAGGTCGCCGTGGACCCGCAGCAGCGCCAGCGACTCCCGGGTGCGCAGCGCGATCTTCGTGACGGCCACCCGCTCGGTCTGCTTGAGCGTCTCCCGCAGCAGGACGTAGGGCTTGTTGGCCGCCGCGCTGTCCGGCGCCAGGTAGTAGGTGCTCGACAGCTGCAAGGGGTCGATGCGGTCGGCGTCGACGAAGGCGAGGACGTCGATGAGCTTCTTGCTCGGCAGCGGCAGCCCCGCCAGCTCCTCCTTGGTGACGACCGCGGTGTGGCCCTCGTCGTCGTCGAAGCCCTTGGCGATGTGCTCGTAGTCGACCTGCTCGCCGCAGATGTCGCACACGCGTTTGAGGTGGATCCGGCCGCCGTCCGCGTCGTGGACCTGGTGCAGCCGCAGGCCGTGCTCCTGCGTCGCGGCGTACAGCCGTACGGGGACGGACACGAGCCCGAACCCCACCGCCCCTTTCCACATGGTCCGCATAGTTCTATCCCTCCACGGGGAATTCCTACCTTATGCCCGCATCTTCGGACCGGCAGGTGGTGGAGATCGACGGCCACCGGCTGGCACTCTCGCACCTCGACCGGGTCCTCTTCCCCGCCTCGGGCCACACCAAGGCCCAGGTCCTGCACTACTACGCCCGGGTCGCCGAGGTGATGGTGGCGCACACCGCCGGGCGTGCCGCCTCGTTCGTCCGGGCGCCGGAGGGGCCGCAAGGGCAGAGCTGGGTCGCCAAGAACCCGCCGGGCGGGGTGCCCGGCTGGGTGCCGGTGGCCCCGGTCGAGCACCGCGAAGGGGTCACCGAGCAGGTCGTGATCGACTCGACCGCGGCGCTCGTCGCGATGGCGAACCTGGGGGCCTACGAGGTGCACGTCCCCCAGTGGACGGTGGCCGCCGGGCCCGGCGCGCACGACCGCCTCGTCCTGGACCTCGACCCCGGGCCGGGCACCGACCTGGTCGTCTGCTGCCGCATCGCCCAGCGGCTGCGCCAGCTCCTCGACGCCGACGGCCTGACCGCCCACGCCGTCGTCTCCGGCTCCAAGGGGCTGCACCTCTACGCACCGCTGCACCCGGTGCCCGGACGGGCCGCCTCCGCCTACGCCAAGGGCCTCGCGGGCCGGATGCAGGGCGAACACCCCGGGCTGGTCGTCGTCTCCATGGCGCGCGCCGAGCGCTCCGGCAAGGTGCTCATCGACTGGTCGCAGAACGCGAGCGCGAAGACCACCGCCGCCCCGTACACCGTCCGGCTGCGCGAGCGCCCCGGCGTCGCCACCCCGGTCACCTGGGAGGAGGTCGCCGGCTGCCAGGACCCGGGCGACCTCCTCTTCACCCCCGAGGAGGTGATCGACCGCGTGGCCGCACACGGCGACCTGCTGGCCCCGCTCACCGACGACCGCGCCCGCGGCCGCCTGCCGTGACGGGTGTCCGCCCGCACGCGCCCGACCCGCCTCACCCGAGGCGGGTCAGGTCGGGCCGCAGGCGGTGCCAGGTCGGGTGGCGGAGCCGGCCGGAGGCCGTCCAGCCGGAGAAGGCGACCTCGGCGACGAGCCGGGGCTCGACCCAGTGCGCGCCCGGCACGTCCACCGGCCCCGCGAAGGGGGAGCCGGGGCGGGCGAGCACCTCCAGGTACCGCGCCAGCTCCCGCCGTTCCGGCAAGGACAGCCCCGATCCGACCGACCCGGCGTACCGCAGACCGCCGGCCTCCTCCACGCCGACCACGACCGCGCCGGGCAGCCCGCCCAGCGCACCGCGGCCCTCCGCCCAGCCGCCGATGACCACGTCGAGGGTCACGACGTGCTTGGTCTTGCGCCACTCGGGTGACCGGACGCCCGGGGTGTACGCCGACGACAGCCGCTTGGCCAGGACGCCCTCGAAGCCGCTGCGCAGCGTGGCGTCCCAGGCCCGCTGCCCGTGGCCCTCCAGGTGGGTGGGCGCCGACCAGTGGGAACCGCCGAGGCCCAGCCCGTACAGCACGGCCCGGCGTTCGAGGTAGGGGAAGCCGAGCAGCGACCGGCCGTTCAGGTGCATGACGTCGAACAGGACGAGGTGCACGGGGCACTGCATCGCCAGGTGGGCGGCGCGGCGCGGGTTCACGACGCCCATGCGGCGCTGCAGGAGCCCGAAGTCGGGCCGCCCCTGGGCGTCCAGGACGACGACCTCGCCGTCGAGGACCGCGCTCCGCCCGCGCAGCTGTTCGCCGAGCCCGGCCAGCTCGGGGTAGGTGGGGGTGGCGTCGTTGCCCGCCCGGGTGGTCAGCCGCAGCGTTCCGTCGCCGGGTGCCCCGACGACGCAGCGCACCCCGTCCCACTTGACCTCGAAGGCCCACGCCGCGTCCTCGCCCGCGGCGGGCAGCGGGCCCGGGGTCGCCAGCATGGGCCGGATCTCCGGCAGGGGGGCGCTCATCCCGACCGGGTCCACCGCAGCAGCTCGGCCTCGGTCCAGGTGGTGATGATCCGTTCGGCGGGCACCCCGCACTCCTCGGCACGCGCGCAGCCGTGGATCTGCCAGTCGAGCTGGCCCGGGGCGTGGGCGTCGCTGTCGACGGAGAACAGCACGCCCGCTTCGAGGGCCTGACGGATCAGCCGGCGGGGCGGGTCGAGCCGTTCCGGGCGGCTGTTGATCTCCACGGCCGTCCGGAACCGGGCGCACGCGGCGAAGACCATCGCCGCGTCGAACTGCGACTGAGGGCGCCCGCCGTCGCCGTCGCCGCGCCCGATCAGCCGGCCGGTGCAGTGCCCGAGGACGTCCACGAGGGGGTTGGCGACGGCCGCGACCAGGCGGCGGGTCATGGCATCGGCGTCCATGCGCAGCTTGGAATGGACCGAGGCCACCACGACGTCCAGCTCGTCGAGCAGGCCCGGCTCCTGGTCCAGGGAGCCGTCGGCGAGGATGTCGCACTCGATGCCCGTCAGCAGGCGGAAGCCGTCGCCTTCGGCCGCGAGCCGCTCGTTGACGCCGGCGACCACCTCCAGCTGGGCGCGCAGCCGTTCCGGCGTCAGTCCGCGGGCGATCGTCAGCCGCGGGGAGTGGTCGGTCAGGACCGCCCACTCGTGGCCCAGCGCGCGGGCCGTGCGGGCCATCGCCTCGATCGGGCTGCCGCCGTCGGACCAGTCCGAGTGCAGGTGGCAGTCGCCGCGCAGCGCCGCCCGCAGGGTTTCGCCGCCCTGGGCGAGCGGGTGGGCGGCCTCCGCTTCCAGCCGGGTCAGATAGCCGGGCACGCCGCCCGCGAGGGCCTCGGCCACCACGCCGGCCGTCTTCGGGCCGATGCCCTTCTCCTTGGTCAGGGTTCCGGCCGCGGTCCGCTGCGAGACCTCGGCCGGCGGCAGCTGGGAGATCACCTCGGAGGCCGTGCGGAACGCCTTGACCCGGTAGGTGGGCGCGTGGGCGCGTTCGAGCAGGAAGGCGATGCGGTCCAGCGCCTCCACGGGGTCCATCGCTCCTCACCGCCTCGCGTCGCGGGCCGCCCCACCTTCCTACCGTGCGGGATGCGGGGGCGGCGCGCACGCCGTCCCGGTGAGGCGTGCGTAGCGGCACCGCCCGCGGGGGAGGTTCCGGGCATGAGTACCCCTGACGACACCCCTGCCGGCCGGCCCCGGAGCCGGGCGGTGGTCCTCGGGGCGGGCATGGCCGGGCTGCTGGCCGCCGCCGTCCTCTCCGGCCACGCCGACGAGGTCGTGGTCGTCGACCGGGACCGGATGCCCGAGGGCACCGGGCCGCGCAAGGGGCTGCCGCAGGCCCGCCACGCGCACCTGCTGATGTCCGGTGGCGCGCGGGCCGTCGAGTCGCTGCTGCCCGGCACGGTCGAGGCGTGGGTCGGGGCGGGCGCCCGGCGGATGCCGCTGCCGTCGGGCATCGTGGTGATGGGGCCGCGCGGCTGGTTCCCGCGCCGGCCGGGCACCCAGTTCATGATGGCCTGCACCCGGGACCTCCTCGACGGGGTGGTCCGGGAGCGGGTCCTGGCCCTGCCCGGGGTGACCCTGCGCGAGGGGAGCGAGGCCGTCGCCCTGCTGGGTGACGCCCGCAAGGTCACCGGGGTGCGGCTGCGCGACTGCGGCACCGACGCCGTCGAGGGGCTCGACGCCGACCTGGTGATCGACGCCTCCGGGCGCGGCTCGCAGGCCGCGCGGCGGCTGACGGAGCTGGGCCTGCCCGTCGTCCACGAGGAGACGGTGGACTCCGGTCTCGTCTACGCCACCCGCATCTTCCGGGCGCCGCCGGGCACCGAGCGGTTCCCCGTCGTCAGCGTCCAGCCCGACCCCCGCTCCGGCCTCCCCGGCAGGGGCGCCACGATGCTCCCCGTCGAGGGCGGCCGCTGGCTGGTCACGGTCTCCGGCACGCGCGGGAGCGAACCCACGCGGGAGGCCGGTGACTTCGAGCCCTTCACGCGTCGGCTGCGGCACCCGCTGATCGCCGACCTCATCGCGGGCGCCGAGCCCCTGACGGACGTGCACCTGACCCGGAGCACCGTCAACCGCCGCCGTTTCTTCGAACGGCTGCCGTCGCCGCCCGAGGGGTTCGCGGTCCTCGGTGACGCGGTGGCCACATTCAACCCCGTCTACGGGCAGGGCCTGTCGGTGGCCGCCCAGTGCGCCGTCGCGCTGCGCGGCCTCCTGGCGGAGCACGGCGTGGCCGCGCCGGCGCTGGCCGGGCGCATCCAGCGGGAGGTCGCCCGCGTGGCCTCCGGCCCGTGGGACCTGGCCACCGGTGAGGACATCAACTACCCCGGGGCGATCGGTGAGCGGCCCCCGGCGGCGGCCAGGCTGCTGCGGGGTTACGTCCAGCGGGTGATGTGGGCCGCGACGGGCAGCCCGGTCGTGCTGGCGGCCCTGATGGATGTGATGACGCTGTCCGCGCCCATGACCGCGCTGGTCAGACCGGCGGTCGTGCTCGGGGTGGCGCGCGGCCCCGGCCGCTTCGCTCAGCGCGGGCCGTCGATCACCGCGGCCGAGCTGGAGCTGTGCGGGCCGGCGCCGCGCTGAAGCTCACTCGGGCCGCAGGGCCACCGGCGGCAGGTACTCGCGCTCCAGCGTGCGGTGCCACCAGGCGCCGGTGGCCGCCCGCTCCTGGCGGGTGGTGTAGCGGTAGCGGTAGAGGCGGGCCCGGACGTGGGTGGGCGGGGCACCGGGGAAGGGGTTGTGCCCGAGCAGCCGCAGGGTCGCCGGGTCGCCCGCCAGCAGCCGTTCGACGAACGGGCCGAACCACGACCGGGCGTACGACGGCGAGATCCCGGCGAACCACATCATCCAGTCGAGCCGCAGGTGGTACGGGGCGAACTGGCGCGAGCGCCGGCGGACGTCCCCGGGCTTGCCCTTGAACCCGTACTCCCGCCACACCGTGTCCGGGCCGAGGTGCTGCGCGTCGGTGCCCTCGACGACGACCTCGTAGCGGGTGCGGTTGATGCTGCCGAAGGCGCCATAGGTGTTGACCAGGTGGAACGCATTGAAGGACATGTTCATCCGCTGCCCGCGGGAGAGCATGTTGCGCACCGGCCACCAGCTCAGCACCACCACCAGGGCCGTCGCGGCGAGGACGAGGACCTCGAACCAGCGCGGGGCGGGGCCGGCGGGCGGCGGGTACGCGGGCAGCCCCAGGACACCGGCCGCCGCGGCCCCGTCGACGGCGGAGAAGGCGAGAACGATCGTCAGCCAGTTCAGCCAGGCGAAGTTGCCGGAGGCCACCAGCCACAGCTGGGTGCAGATCACCACGGCCGCGGCGACGCTCGCGACGGGCTGCGGGGTGAACAGCAGGACGGGGACGACGAGCTGGGCGACGTGGTTGGCGGCGACCTCGACGCGGTGCACGGGCCGGGGCAGCCGGTGGAAGAGCCGGCTCAGCGGGCCCGGCATCGGCTGGGTCTCGTGGTGGTAGTACAGGCAGGTGAGGTCCCGCCAGCAGGTGTCCCCGCGCATCTTGATCAGCCCGGCGCCGAACTCCACGCGGAAGAGCAGCCAGCGCATCAGCCACAGCACGAGAACGGGCGGGTCGGTGCGGGCGTTGCCGAGGAAGACCGCGAGGAAACCCGCCTCCAGCAGCAGCGACTCCCACCCGAAGCCGTACCAGGTCTGGCCGACGTTGACGATCGACAGGTACATCACCCACAGGGCCGCCCACAGCACCACCGACGCCCAGAGCGGCACCGCGTCCGCGGCGCCCGCCACGACCGCCACCGCGAGGGCGGCGCCCGCCCACGACCAGGCGGCGAAGAAGCGGTCGGAGTAGTGGAGCTGGAAGACCCCCGGAGCCCGCAGGAACGGCAGCCCGCGCAGGAAGCGCGGCACCGGCAGCATGCCGCGTTCGCCGATGAGCGCGCGGAACTGCAGGGCCGCCCCCAGGAAGGCCACCGCGTAGAGCGCGGCGAGCCCCCGCTGGAGGATCAGCCGGCTCAGCCCGTACCCGGACGCGGTGAACCACTCCATGCCGTATCCGTACCACCGTTAGCGCTCCGCTGGTGTCGGGTGTGTTCGGGCGTGTCGGGTGCGGGCGCGCGGTTCCTCGCGCCCCTTTGGGTGTGGTTGTGCGGTGTGGGGTGTGTCGGGTGCGGGCGTGTTGTGGCTGGTCGCGCAGTTCCCCGCGCCCCTTCGGGTGTGGCTGTGCGGCGTGGGGTTTGTCCGGTGCGGGCGCGTCGTGGCTGGTCGCGCAGTTCCCCGCGCCCCTTCGGGCGTGGCTGCGCCACATAGGGTTCGTCCGGCCTGTCCGGAGTACTCCGTCGCATCGAAGAAACGGGCAAAAGGTGGCAGAGTGGCTCTATGGTCGATCGGGGAGCGACGCCTGCCGCCGTACCGGACGGCGCGGTGCCGCAGGAGTGGCCCGCTCGCCCGGAGCTGAACCTCGCCCTCAACCGCGTGGGCCTCTTCGACTGGGACCTGGAGAGCACCCGGATCCACATGGACGCGACGGCACTGGAAATCCTGCACGTGCCGCCGGAGCGCTTCGAGGGCCGGATCGGCGACCTCGGCGGGCGGGTGCCGAGAACCGACGGGGCCATGCTCGACGCCGTGGTGTCCCGGGCGATGAAGGACGGCAGCGAGGTCTACGGCGCCTACTACCGGGCCCGGGACGACGAGGGGACCCTGCACTGGGTGTACACCCAGGGCCGGATCCTGCGCGACGGGGACGGGCGGCCCTGCCGCATCATCGGCCTCCTCCGCGACGCCACCCAGGAGCTCAGCCACGGCCTGGAGCCGCGCGAGCCCGCCGAGGAGCGCCGCCACCAGACGTCCGTCGTCGAGACGATCACCGCTGCCCTCGCCCACGCCCGCACCGTCCAGGACGTCATCGACTTCTTCAAGGACTCCCGGGCCGTCGAACACCTGGGCGCCGACCTGCTGGTCCTCGGTCTCGTCGAGTCCGGCCGGATCCACCTGGTCGCCGAGGGCCCGGAGCAGCACTACATCCCCGGCACCCGCTACACCCGGCTCGACGACAACTTCCCCATGAGCGAGGTCATCCGCACCCTCTCCCCGCGCTTCGTCGAGTCCCGCGAGGAGTTCGCCGAGTGCTACCCGTGGCTGTGGGAGCGCATCAAGGACATCGGCATCTCCTCCGCCGCCTACCTCCCGCTGATCGCCCAGGCCCGGCCCATCGGCGCCCTCGGCCTCCTCTACCGCGGGACCCGCGGCTTCACCCGGCAGGAGCGCAACCTCTACATCGCCCTGAGCAGCAGCCTCGCCCAGTCCCTGGCCCGGGCGATGCTCTTCGACCAGGAGCACGACCTCGCCGAGGGCCTCCAGCAGTCCATGCTGCCGCGCCGCATCCCCGACATCCCCGGCGCGCAGATCGCGGTGCGCTACCGCTCCGCCCGGATGGGCCGCGACATCGGCGGCGACTGGTACGACGTGATCCCCCTGCCCGGCGGCCGGGTGGGCGCGGTCATCGGGGACGTGCAGGGCCACGACACCCACGCCGCCGCGGTCATGGGCCAGCTGAGGATCGTGCTGCGGGCGTACGCCACCGAGGGCCACTCCCCGGCGACCGTGATGGCCCGCGCCTCGTCGTTCCTGCACGAGCTGGACACCGACCGCTTCGCGACCTGCCTCTACGCCGAGGCCGACCTCACCACCGGGGTGCTCCAGCTCGTCCGCGCCGGCCACATCGACCCCATGCTGCGGCACACCGACGGCACCTGCCGGCGGCTGCCCGTCCAAGGCGGGCTGCCCCTCGGCCTGTCCGCCGAGTTCGGCCGGCTCGACTACCCCGTGGAGACGGTGGAGATGGACCCGGGGGAGACCCTCCTGCTGTTCACCGACGGCCTGGTGGAGCAGCCCGGCGCCGACCTCGACGACGGCATGCACGCTCTCGCCGAGCAGGTCCGCACCGGCCCGAGCGAACTCGTGAGCCTGGCCGACCAGCTGTGCGACGTGGTGGAGGAGCGGGTCGGCGAGGACGACATGGCCCTGCTCCTGCTGCGCCGCCACGGCGCAGCCGCCCGCGACAGCGGCCGGCTGCGGCAGCACATCGCCCCCGCCGACCCCGAAGCCCTGCAGGCCGCCCGGCAGATGATCCGCACGGCGGTTCGGGCCTGGGGCGCCCGGGAGCGCTCGGACGAGATCGAACTGGTCGCCGACGAGCTCGTCACCAACGCCCTGCTGCACACCGACGGCGCGGCGGTGGTGACGATCCGGATGCTCCCCGGCCGGGAACGGCGGGTGCGCGTCGAGGTGGAGGACAAGTCCAGCGCCCTGCCGCGGCGCCGCGAGCCGGGCGAGGCGGGGGTCTCCGGCCGGGGGCTGCTGCTGGTGGACCGGCTGGCCGACGTCTGGGGCGTCGAGCCGCGCGGCACCGGCAAGGCCGTCTGGTGCGAATTCGTCGTACCGGGACGCCACGCGTTCACCGAGGAGGACCCGGCGGCGGACCGCCCATAGCCCAACCGGCCCGCGACACGCCAAAACCGTCGAAGAGGTCAAGGTCACAGCGGTAGCCCCTGCTCCGGAGCCCGTCGGCTCCCCTAGCCTTCCCCCATGACGGTCCTGCCTGACGAAGGCTTCTCCCTGGCCGCCGAGTTCCCGGACCCGTCCCGGGAGCAGTGGCAGCGCCTGGTGGAAGGTGTGCTGCGCAAAGCGGGCACGACGGATGTATCCGGCGCCGCCGCCGAGGGCGCGCTCGCCACTCCGCTCCAGGACGGGCTGGCCACCAGCCCGCTCTACACCGCCGACGACGGCACTCCCGGTGACGGCACGGCCGGGCCCGGCTTCCCGGGTTTCCCGCCGTTCGTCCGCGGCGGGCGGGCCGAAGGGACCGCGGTGGCCGGCTGGGACGTCCGCCAGCGCCACAGCCACCCCGATCCCGCGAAGACCAACGAGGCCGTCCTCGCCGACCTGGAGAACGGGGTCACTTCGCTCTGGCTGACCGTCGGTGCCGGCGGACTGCCCGTCAGCGGCCTCGCGGCCGCTCTCGACGGCGTCTACCTCGACCTCGCCCCCGTCGTCCTCGACGCCGGAGCCGGCTTCGAGGCCGCGGCCCACGCCCTGCTGGACCTCCACGCCGAGCGCGGGACCCCGGGCGGCGCCGCCACCGGGAACCTGGGCGCCGACCCGCTGGGCACCCTCGCCCGCACCGGCACGGACGCCGACCCGGCACAGGCCCTCACGGCCGCCGCCGCCCTCGCCGACCGGTGCCTGCGCGACCACCCCGGCATCCGCGCCCTGACCGTCGACGCCCTGCCCTACCACGACGCCGGCGGTTCGGCGGCCCAGGAACTGGGCTGTTCCCTGGCCACGGGCGTCGCCTACCTGCGCGCGCTCACCGCCGCCGGACTGAGCGCCGAGCAGGCGTGCGCACAGCTGGAGTTCCGCTACGCGGCCACCGCCGACCAGTTCCTGACCATCGCCAAGTTCCGTGCCGCGCGCAGGCTGTGGGCCCGCGTCGCCGAGGTCAGCGGTGTCACCACCGCCGCCGCGGCCCAGCGCCAGCACGCCGTCACCTCCTCCGTGATGATGACCCGCCGGGACCCGTGGGTGAACATGCTCCGTACCACCCTCGCCGCTCTGGGTGCCGGGGTGGGCGGCGCCGACGCCGTCACCGTGCTGCCTTTCGACGACGCCCTCGGCCTCCCCGACGGCTTCGCCCGGCGCGTCGCCCGCAACACCTCCTCGATCCTCCTGGAGGAGTCCCACCTGGCCCGCGTCATCGACCCGGCGGGCGGCTCCTGGTACGTCGAACGGCTGACCGACGAACTCGCCCACGCCGCCTGGGCCTGGTTCCAGGAGCTCGAAGGAGCCGGCGGGCAGGCCGCGGCGCTGCGCTCCGGGCTGGTGGCCCGGCGTCTCGCGGACACCTGGCGCGAGCGCTCCGCCGACCTGGCCACCCGCCGCGAACCCATCACCGGCGTCAGCGAGTTCCCCCACCTCGGCGAGCCCCCCGTCCACCGCGAGGCCCCGCCCGCCCCCGCCTCCGGCGGCCTGCCCCGGGTCCGCCGCGACGAGGCGTACGAGGCGCTGCGCGCCCGCTCCGACGCCCACCTGGCCGCCACCGGCGCCCGGCCGCGCGTCTTCCTCGCCGCGCTGGGCCCCGCGGCCGCCCACACCGGCCGCGCGGCCTTCGCCGCCAACCTCTTCCAGGCCGGCGGCATCGAGACCGTGCACGACCCGGTGACCGTCGACGCGGCCTCGGCTGCCGGGGCGTTCACCGCGAGCGGCGCCACCGTCGCCTGCCTGTGCTCCAGCGACAAGCTCTACGCCGAACAGGCGGAGCCCGTCGCCGCCGCCCTGAAGGAGGCGGGCGCCCTGCGGGTGTTCCTCGCCGGCCGGCCGGGCGAGCGGCGGGAAGCCTACGAACGAGCCGGAGTCGACGAGTTCGTCTTCGCGGGCGGCGACGCGGTCGCCGTCCTCTCCTCCGTCCTCGACCGCATGGGAGTGGCGTGATGCAGGCCAGCACGGGCGGAATCCCCGACTTCACCGGTGTCGGACTGGGCCCGGCGGCCGGCCCGCACGCCGACCCCGGCCCCTGGCGCGCCGCCCTGAAGGAGAGCACCGGCAAGAGCGTCGAGGACCTCCTGTGGGAGACCCCGGAGGGCATCGGCGTCAAGCCGCTCTACGGCCCCGAGGACCTGGAAGGGCTCGACTTCCTCGCCACCTACCCGGGCATCGCGCCCTATCTGCGCGGCCCGTACCCCACGATGTACGTCAACCAGCCCTGGACCATCCGGCAGTACGCCGGATTCTCCACGGCCGAGGAGTCCAACGCCTTCTACCGCCGCAACCTGGCGGCCGGTCAGAAGGGCCTGTCCGTCGCCTTCGACCTGCCGACCCACCGCGGCTACGACAGCGACCACCCGCGCGTCACCGGCGACGTGGGCATGGCGGGCGTCGCCATCGACTCCATCTACGACATGCGCCAGCTCTTCGACGGCATCCCGCTCGACCGGATGAGCGTGTCGATGACGATGAACGGCGCGGTCCTGCCCGTCCTCGCCCTCTACATCGTCGCCGCCGAGGAACAGGGCGTACCGCCCGAGAAGCTGGCCGGGACCATCCAGAACGACATCCTCAAAGAGTTCATGGTCCGCAACACCTACATCTATCCGCCCCAGCCCTCGATGCGGATCATCTCCGACATCTTCTCGTACACCTCGCAGAAGATGCCGCGCTACAACTCCATCTCCATCTCCGGCTACCACATCCAGGAAGCCGGGGCGACGGCCGACCTGGAGCTGGCCTACACCCTCGCCGACGGGGTGGAGTACCTCAAGGCCGGCCTGGAGGCCGGGCTCGACGTCGACGCCTTCGCGCCGCGCCTGTCCTTCTTCTGGGCGATCGGCATGAACTTCTTCATGGAGATCGCCAAGCTCCGCGCCGCCCGGCTGCTGTGGGCCAAGCTCGTCAAGCGCTTCGACCCGCAGAACGCCAAGTCGCTGTCGCTGCGCACCCACTCGCAGACCTCGGGCTGGTCGCTGACCGCGCAGGACGTCTTCAACAACGTGGCCCGCACCTGCGTCGAGGCCATGGCCGCGACCCAGGGCCACACCCAGTCCCTGCACACCAACGCCCTCGACGAGGCGCTCGCCCTGCCCACCGACTTCTCCGCCCGCATCGCCCGCAACACCCAGCTGCTCCTCCAGCAGGAGTCCGGGACCTGCCGGGTGATCGACCCGTGGGGCGGCAGCGCCTACGTCGAGCGGCTCACCCACGACCTCGCGCGCCGCGCCTGGCAGCACATCGAGGAGGTCGAGGCGGCCGGCGGCATGGCCAAGGCCATCGACGCGGGCATTCCCAAGCTGCGCGTCGAGGAGGCGGCCGCCCGCACCCAGGCCCGGATCGACTCCGGGCGGCAGCCGGTGATCGGCGTCAACAAGTACCGGGTGGACAGCGACGAGCAGATCGACGTGCTGAAGGTCGACAACTCCTCCGTGCGCACTCAGCAGATCGAGAAGCTGCGGCGGCTGCGCGCCGAGCGCGACGAGGCCCGCTGCCAGGACGCGCTGCGCGCGCTCACCGCCGCCGCGGCCTCCGGGCCCGGCGCGGGCCTGGAGGGCAACCTGCTGGCCCTCGCGGTGGACGCCGCCCGCGCCATGGCGACCGTGGGCGAGATCTCGGACGCCCTGGAGAAGGTGTACGGCCGCCACGCCGGGCAGATCCGTACGATCTCCGGTGTGTACAGAGACGAGGCCGGACCGTCGTCCGGAGTGGAGCGCACCCGCGCCGTGGTGGCCGCGTTCGAGCGGGAGGACGGGCGCAGGCCCCGCATCCTCGTCGCCAAGATGGGCCAGGACGGCCACGACCGCGGCCAGAAGGTGATCGCCACCGCCTTCGCCGACCTGGGCTTCGACGTCGACGTCGGCCCGCTCTTCCAGACGCCGGAGGAGGTCGCCCGGCAGGCGGTGGAGGCCGACGTGCACATCGTCGGCGTCTCCTCGCTGGCCGCCGGCCACCTCACCCTCGTGCCCGCGCTCCGGGAGCAACTGGCCGAGCAGGGACGGGAGGACATCATGGTCGTCGTCGGCGGGGTCATCCCGCCGCAGGACGTCCAGACGCTGCGGGACATGGGCGCCGCCGCCGTGTTCCCGCCCGGAACGGTGATTCCGGACGCCGCCCACGACCTGCTGAAGACCCTCGCCGGGGTCCTCGGCCACGAGCTGTGAGCCCATGCCGCCCCTCGCGCGCAGGACGATCGACGTCGACGCCTACGTCAAGGGCGTCCTGGACGGCAAGCGGGCGACGATCGCCCGTGCCATCACCCTGGTGGAGTCGACCCGGGCCGACCACCGGGAGTTCGCCCAGCGGATGCTGATCGAGCTGCTCCCGCACGCGGGGGCGGCGCGGCGGATCGGCATCACGGGCGTGCCCGGCGTCGGCAAGTCCACCTTCATCGACGCCCTCGGCACCATGCTGACCGCGGCGGGCCACAAGGTCGCGGTCCTCGCCGTCGACCCGTCGTCCTCCCGGACCGGCGGCAGCATCCTGGGCGACAAGACCCGCATGGAACGGCTCGCCGTCGACCCGGCGGCGTTCGTCCGGCCCTCGCCCACCGCCGGCACGCTCGGCGGCGTGGCCCGGGCCACGCGCGAGACGATCGTCGTGATGGAGGCCGCCGGCTACGACGTGGTGCTGGTGGAGACCGTCGGCGTCGGCCAGTCCGAGACCGCCGTCGCCAACATGGTCGACACCTTCCTGATGCTCACCCTCGCCAGGACCGGGGACCAGCTCCAGGGCATCAAGAAGGGCGTCCTGGAGCTGGCCGACCTCGTCGCCGTCAACAAGGCGGACGGCCCCCACGAGCGCGACGCCAAGGCCGCCGCCCGGGAACTGGCCGGCGCGCTGCGCCTGCTCCAGGCCCCCGACGCCGCCTGGAACCCGCCCGTCCTGACGTGCAGCGCGCGGGAGGGCTCGGGTCTGGACACCCTCTGGGAGCGCCTGGAGCAGCACCGCAGGGTCCTGGAGGCGACCGGCGAGCTGGCCGCCCGGCGCCGTGAGCAGCAGGTCGACTGGGTCTGGACCATGGTCCGCGAACAGCTGCTGTCCGAGCTGCGCGACCACCCCGAGGTGCGCCGCCAAGGCCCCGGCCTGGAGGAGCGGGTGCGGGAGGGGACCCTGACGGCGACCCTGGCCGCCGAGCGGCTGCTGGCGGCCTTCCGGTCCCCGCCCGGCTGACGGTCCCCGCCCGGCCGGCGTCCCCCGGCGGACGGGCTCAGCCCAGCGGCTTGTGCAGCACGGCCTTGCGGTGGCTGAACGTCTCGATCGACCAGCGCCCGTGGTAGCTGCCCATGCCGCTCTCGCCCACCCCGCCGAACGGCAGGTCGGGCACGGTCAGGTGCGCCACCGGCAGCCCGAAGCCGACGCCGCCCGAGGAGGTCTCGGCCAGGAGCCGCTCCCGGGTCTCCTCGGACTCGGTGAAGGCGTACAGGGCGAGCGGCTTGTCGCGTTCGTTGACGAAGGCGATGGCCTCGTCCAGGCCGCCGACCTCGACGATCGGCAGGATCGGGCCGAAGATCTCCTCCCGCATGACGGGGGAGTCGGCGTCGACGCCGCCCAGCACGGTCGGCGCGATGTACTTGGCGGCGCGGTCCGTCCCGCCGCCGGTGACGAGCCGCCCGGAGTCCAGGAGCGCGGCCAGCCGGTCGAAGTGCCGGGTGTTGACGATCCGGCCGTACGCGCCGGAGGCCGCCGGGTCCGCGCCGTACAGGGCCTCGACCGCCTCGGCGAGGGCGGCCTCCAGCTCCCGGGCGGTGCCGGGGTCGGTGAGGACGTAGTCGGGGGCCACACAGGTCTGGCCGGCGTTGAGGAACTTGCCCGCGGCGAGCCGGGCGGCGACGGTCTTCACGTCGGTGCCGCGGTCGACGAAGACGGGGGACTTGCCGCCCAGCTCCAGGGTGACGGGGGTCAGGTGCCGGGCGGCCGCGGCCATCACGATGCGGCCGACGGTGCCGTTGCCGGTGTAGAAGATGTGGTCGAAGCGCTCTTCCAGCAGCGCCGTGGTCTCGGGCACGCCGCCCTCCACGACGGTCACCGCCCGCGGGTCGAGGTAGCGGGGGAGGAGGCGGGCGAGGGCGGCCGAGGTGGCCGGGGCGAGCTCGCTGGGCTTGACGACGGCGCAGTTGCCCGCGGCGAGGGCGCCCACGAGCGGGGCCAGCAGGAGCTGGGCCGGGTAGTTCCAGGGCGCGATGACCAGGACGACGCCGAGCGGGTCGTGGACCGTCCACGCGGAGGCGTCGTCGCCCAGGCGGGCGGGGACGGGGGCGGCCTCGGGCCGCAGCCACTCCGTCAGGTGCTCCAGGGTGTGGTCGATCTCGCGGACGGTGAAGTCGATCTCCGTGCGGTACGCCTCGGCCTCGCTCTTGCCCAGGTCGGCGTGGAGGGCGCGGGCGAATTCCGCGCCGTTCTCGGTGAGCATCGCCCGCAGGGCCGTCAGCTGACCGGTGCGCCAGGAGAGGGGCTTGGTGCGGCCGGTGCGGAAGTACGCGCGCAGCGGGGCGGCGGCGCCGGTGGACGGGTGGGGGCTCATGCTGTCCTCGACTTTCGGGCCATCCAAAGCTTGATGCGCTCAAGCAATTGTTGGATGTAAACACCAATGATTGAGGGAGTCAAGTGAGTGCCCTGGTGGCGCCGGGGCTGAAGGGGCGGAGGGAGGCGGGGCGTGGGCCGGGGGAGCGGGGGCCGGCGGGCCGTCGGAGGCTCAGGCCCGGCCGGGGGCTCCGGCCACGGGGATGCCCTGGATCGGGCACCGCGGCCCGGTGGCCCGCTGCAGCCGCAGGTCGGCCGTCACCAGGGTCGCCCCGAGCTCCTCGGCCACGGCGACGTACGCCGCGTCGTCCGGCGTGAGGTTGTCCTTCAGCTGCCAGATCCGCCCCAGCAGCGGCGCGACCTCGACCTTGCGCAGGGCCAGCCCCGGCAGCAGCGCCGCCACCTCCGCCACCCGGTCCGACGTCACCTGCCCCGCGAGGTGGATCCCCCGCAGCGACTGCATGACCTCGACCAGGACGTGCTCGGGGGCGGCCCACTCGCTGTCGGCCGCGAGCGCGGCACGGGCCGCGTCGCCGCGCGCTCCGTCGTCGGCGAGGGCCAGGACGAGGGCGGAGGCATCGACGACGATCAAGGTGGCTCCCGGTGCTGCGGCGGCCGGGCGGGTGCCCGGGCCGTCACGATAGCGCCGCCGGTGCCGGGACGATCCGGCCGGGGTCGGCCCGGAAGAAACCGAAGTGACGGGAGGTCAGCGCGCCGCACCGACCCAGTGGACGCCGGGGTACGCCGCGCCGAAGTCGGGCCGCACTTCGACGTCCAGCCTGCCCTTCGCGTCCTTCGGCACGTCGAAGGCGAAGGTCGTCGCACCGGCCGCCCCGGGCGCCAGAGCGCCCGTGAAGGGGGTGCCCACACCGCGGGCGGTGTCGAAGACCTGCTCGGCGCGTGCCCCCTTCTCCCCTGCCTTCACCATCACCAGCATTCCGGCCACGTCGAACGACTTCCTCGTGCCGTTCGTCAGCGTCACCGAGAACGTCACGGGCTCGTGGTCCGCCTTGTGCCCGAGGGAGGTGTCGCTCGGCGTGAAGGGCTCCGGCCGGGACACCTTCACCTTCAGCCCGTCGGGGTAAGCGAACGTGTCCTCGAACGCGACCACCCGCGAGCCTTCCGCCGAGGTCGGCGCGCTCCCCGGTGACAGCGTCCGCCCGGCGGGGGCCTTGCCGCCGCCGTCCCCGCACGCCATCAGGAGGGCTGCCAGCGCGGCCGCGCCGGCCCCGGCCAGGATGTGTCCGACAGGCCGCCTGCGGTGCGCGCCCTGCGGGCGCGTCCGCGCAGCGGTGGTGCGCGTACCCATGCCCACAGGGTGCGCCCCGGCGCACCGGCCCGCATCCCGGCTCAATGCCGAGCGCGCGCCGGCTCAGTGCTCGCCCGCGTGCGGGCTGAGCGCACCCGCCCCGACCAGGGCGAACAGCAGCAGCCCCAGCAGGATCCGGTAGACCACGAACGGCATGAAGCTCTTGTGCGAAATGAACCGCATGAACCACGCGATCACGGCGTACCCGACGAAAAAGGCGATGACCGTGGCGAAAATCGTCGGCCCCCACGCCGTGTGCCCGCCCCCCGCGTCCTTGAGCTCGAAGAGGCCCGAGGCCAGTACGGCCGGGACGGCGAGCAGGAAGGAGTAACGGGCCGCGGCCTCCCGGGTGTACCCCATCAGCAGGCCGCCGCTGATCGTCGCGCCCGACCGCGAGACCCCGGGCACCAGGGCCATGGCCTGGCAGACCCCGTAGACGAGACCGTCCCTGACGTTCAGGTCCGCCATCTCCTTGCGCTGCCGGGGCGCCCGGTGCCGACTCCGCCTGCCGTCCCCGCCGGCCGTCGCCGCCTTCTCCTCCCGCGCCGCCAGCCGGTCGGCGAAGCCCAGCACCACGCCCATGACCACGAGCGTCGTGGCGATCAGCCGCAGGTCTCGGAACGGCCCCTCGATGGCGTCCTTGAGGACGAGCCCCAGCACCCCGATGGGGATCGAACCGACGATCACCAGCCAGCCCGTCCGGGCGTCGGGGTCGTGACGCATCGTCCGGTCGGACAGGGACCGGAACCAGGCGGTGACGATCCGGGCGATGTCCCCCCGGAAGTAGAGGAGGACCGCGGTCTCCGTACCGATCTGGGTCACCGCGGTGAACGCCGCGCCCGGGTCCCGCCAGTCCGCGAAGGCGGCGGTCAGCCGCAGGTGGGCGCTGGAGGAGATCGGCAGGAACTCGGTCAGCCCCTGGACGAGACCGAGGACGAGTGCTTCGAACCAAGACATAGGGCCTGTGCCATCCAAGTGACGATCGCGGACCCGGGCCCGCCGTCGCCGGCCGGCCCGGCGGTAAGCCGGCTGCCTGCCGCCCTCCGGGGCGCCGGCCGACAGCGATCATCCACCGGACGGGAGGCAGCCCGGCGTCTTGGCGGTAAACGTTTCCTGAACCGGCCGGGGGTTCAAGCCTGCCCGGTCTCGAAGCGGCTGACCCTTCCGTCCGTGACGTCGAACCGCCACGCCGTCAGCATCTCGCCCCAGGTGTCGTTGCGGTAGCGCGCGATCAGCGACAGCCCGCCGTCGGACTCCGACTCCACGTCCAGATGGCCGCGCGAGGAGAAGATCTCCTTCTCGGCCCACTGGGTGAGATTGCGGTCCGACCCGTCGTCCGACATCGTCGCGCCGGCGGTCAGGGCGGCGTCGAACGCGGCGCGGTCGTGGGCGTTGATGGCGGTCACCAGGGCACGGACGGCGGGGTCGCTGAGCCGGTCGGTGGGAATGGTCATGCACGCTCTCCTCGAACAGGGCGGGAACAGGGCAGGTGCGCGGGGTCTCCAGGACAGCACTGCCGCGGGCCGGCCGCGCGCTGGACGCACCCGTTCGACGGCCCCCGAGGCCCGGCCGGGTCAGGGGCGCGGCGCGGGCCGCACCCGGCCCCGCTTGCGCCACGCCACCACGACCGCGGCGAGCCCGGTGACGGCGAGGAAGGCCATGGCCGCCAGGAAGGCGGGCGACGTCGGCGACGACGCGTGGCTGCCCGCGATCACGTAGGCGGCGGTGTTGGGCACCGTGCCGACCGCGGTCGCCAGGAGGAACGGCGTCCAGCCCATCCGGGAGACGGCGGCGCAGTAGTTCGCGGCGGCGAACGGCACCCCGGGGAACAGCCGGACCGCCAGCATCGAGCGGAAGCCGTGCCGGCTCAGCTGCCGGTCCGCCGCCGAGAGCCACCGGCCGCGCAGCAGCGGGCGCAGCGCGTCCTGCCCCAGCAGCCGGCCCAGCCCGAAGGCGATGCCCGAGCCCAGCACCGTGCCCGCCACGGCCGCCGTCGTCCCCATCGGGGCACCGAAGAGCGCGCCCGCGGCGAGGTTGAGGATCGGCCGCGGCACGAACGCCGCGGTGCACAGCCCGTACGCGGCCGCGAACAGCACCACGGCCGTGCCGCCGGACAGCTGGGGCGGCCAGCCGTCGGCCAGCATCCGCTCCGGACGGAGCGCCAGCACGGTCGCCGCGGCGCCGGCGAGCAGCAGCAGGAGCAGGCCCAGCCGGAACCAGGGGGACAGCAGCGCGCGGGTGCGGCGCTCGGAGAGGCCGGGGGACGGCACGGCGGATTCGAGCATCGATGGAGCCTAACCGACGGGGGGCGTAAAGGGACCGTGATGCCGGAAAGCCGGTACAGAACCCGGACGTTCGTCCGCCCGCGCTTTACCGGCCGGACATCCGCACCGTACCCGCGAAAATCGTTCGACGCGCTGCGCACCGTGAGCGAGCATCGACGGCATGTGCAGGCAGGCCGCTCCCCAGCCGACGTCCGCGGCCGCGGACGCGCCGACGGCCGCCGGCGATCCCCGCCCCGCCGTGCCGGGCCCCCGCCGGGCCGGAGCGCGACGACGCTGACCCTTCCCGGACCGCCCGGCGGACCCCTCGGGGAGGGCCGGCCGGCCGGGGGTCCGCGCGCTCGCACCGCTGTCACGCACCGGGGAAGGAAACATGTCCGAGCAGGCATACGTGCGCACCATGCCGCACCTCAACATCGCCACCATGGGCCACAAGGGTCACGGCAAGACCACTCTCACCGCCGCTGTCGCCGCGGTCCTCGCCGCCCGCGCCCCCGGCGGTCGGCCCCTGCCGCCGCCCGGCCGCCCGCCACGGGCGACCCCGTCCGGCCGCACCACCGACTTCACGCACCTCGCCTATGCGACCGACACGCGCCGCTACACCCACACCGACCTGCCCGGCGACGCCCGCTTCACCACCAACATGATCGCCGGGGCGGCCCGGCTGGACGGGGCGATCCTCGTCGTCTCCGCGCTCGACGGCGTCGGGGCCCAGACCACCGAGCACGTCCTCCTCGCCCGCCAGGCCGGGGTGCGCCACCTCGTCGTCGCCCTCACCAAGGCCGACGCCGGCCGGCCCGAACGCACCGGCCGCGTCGAGCGCGACGTCCGCCGGCTCCTGACCGCCCACGGGCACGACGGCGAACGGACCGCCGTCGTCAGGGTCTCGGGGCTGCGCGCCCTGGAGGGCGACCCGCGCTGGACCGGCTCGGTCGAGGCCCTCCTCGACGCCGTCGACACCTATGTGCCCACCCCGGTGCGCCGCACCGAAGCGCCCTTCCTGCTGCCCGTGGAGAAGGTGCTCACCATCAGCCGGCGCGGCACGGTCGTCACCGGAGCCGTCGAGCGCGGCACGGTCAGCCTCCGCGACCACGTCCAGCTGATCGGCCCGCCGGACGGGCCCCGCGACACCCACGTCACCGGCCTGGAGATCTTCGGCACCCCCCTGACGACGGCGGCGGCGGGCGACAGCGTCGCCCTGCTGCTGCGCGGGGTGCTGCGCCACCAGGTACGCCGGGGCGACACCGTCACCGCCCCCGGCGCCACCGTCGCCCGGCGCCGCTTCACCGCCCGGGTCCGGCTGCGGCCCGCCGCGGAGGGCGGCCGGCACACCCCGGTCTCCACCGGCTACCGGCCGCAGTTCCACCTCCGCACGGCCGATGTCACCGGCACCGTCGACCTGGGCGGCCGCGGTACCGCCCGGCCCGGTGAGACCGTCACCGTGGCCGTCCGCCTGGACCGCGGCCTGCCCGTCGAGCCGGGCCGTTCCTTCTCCGTCAGGGAGGGGGGCCGCACGGTCGCCACGGGCACCGTCACCGCCGTCCCGGAGTGAACGGGCCCGCGCACCCCGGGAAAAGCGGCCGGAAACGGTCCGGAGCACCCCGGGCGCATCGGCACAATAAGGGGTGTGGACGAACCGATACCCGTGACCCGCGACGTGGACCAGGGCACCGCCAAACTGCTGCCCGACGTGGACCGGCCGCGGGCCTGGCTCCTCACCGTCGACGGCTCGCCCCAGTCCTACGTGGACCTCGACGACCCCACCCACCTCGAATTCGAGTACGCCCGCCGGATCGCGCACGTCCTGGACGCCGCCGCCGAGCCGAACCGCGCCCTGGACGCGCTCCACCTGGGCGGCGGGGCGCTCACCCTGCCCCGCTATGTCGCCGCCACCCGGCCCGGCTCCCGGCAGCGGGTCGTCGAGGCCGACCGGGGCCTGCTCGCGCTGGTCGCCGAGCACCTCCCGCTGCGCGCCGGTGCCGGGGTCGAGCTCCGGGCGGGCGACGCGCGCGCGGAGCTGGAGGCCGCGCCCGACGCCTCCGCCGATGTGATCGTCGCCGATGTCTTCGGCGGCTCCCGGGTGCCGGCCCACCTCACCTCGGCCGAGTACGCGCGCTCCGCGGCCCGGGTGCTGCGCCCCGGTGGCCGCTACGCCGCCAATCTCGCCGACGGCGCGCCGTTCGCCTTCCTCCGGTCGCAGGTGGCCACGTTCGCCACCGTCTTCGCGCACCTGTGCCTGATCGTGGAGCCGTCGGTGCTGCGGGGCCGGCGCTTCGGCAACGCCGTCCTCGTCGCCTCGCACCGCGAGCTGCCGGTGGCGGCGCTCGCCCGCCGGGCCGCCGCCGACCCCTTCCCGGCGCGCGTCGAGCACGGGGAGGCGCTGGCGCGGTTCGCGGCCGGGGCGGCCGTCGTGCGGGACGCGGACGCGGTGGGGTCGCCGGAGCCGCCGGGCGGGGCCTTCAGCGTCGGCTGACCGCCGCCCGGCGGGGTGACCCGGGGTCAGCGCCGGTCAGGAGCTCTTGAGGGGCCGCAGCGAGCTCATGATCTTCTTGATGGTGGCGTCGGGGACCTCGTCCTCGGTGCCCGTCGCGCTGTAGAGCGACCAGGTGGCCAGGTCGCCCTTGATGTCCTTGTACGTCACCGTGAAGGCCTTGCCGGCGGTGGCGCAACGGGTCTTCTTACCGATCCCGGTGACCGTGGCCGAGGAGGAGTACCCCGTCAGGCCGTGGTCGCTCTTGAACTCCTTGGCCTTGGAGTAGTTGAACTTGCCGGTCTTCTTCTGGTCGAAGGCGTAGAACACCCAGTTCAGGGCCTCGTTCTCCGCGGCGTCGGCCTCGCTCTTGGCGCCCTGGGCGCCCTTGGTGCCGGCGGCGACCGGGTTGGTGTTCTTCTCGCACCGGTCCTCGTTGAAGAACGCCGTCCCGGACATGGCGATGCCCTTGGGCGTGAGGGACTTGTCGCCCTCCTCGGTGATGCTGAAGCTCATCCCGGGCGCGCTCACGTTCCACTCCGGCGGCACGTCGAAGGCGTTGAGGCGCTTGTTGTTGGTGACGACCTTCCAGCCCGCGATCACCGGCTTGATCTCGACGTTGCCGCGCGGGTTGTCCAGGGGCTCCTGCGAGCCGGAGGCGGACGGGGCCGGCGAGGCGGAGGCCGAGGACGACGGCTTGGGGTCGTCCTTCGCCACGTTCTCCTTGTCGTCGTCCTTCAGCACGACGACGCCGGTGACCACGGCCGCCGCGACCACCGCCAGCGCCGCGCCGATCGCGATGACGGCCGTCCGCTTGCTCTTGTCCTGCGGCGGCTGCGGGCCGCCGGGCGGGGCGGCAGCCGGCCACTGCGGGCTGCCCGGCTGCCCGGGCCCGCCGGGCTGCTGATACGGATTCGGCGCCCCGAAGCCGGGCTGCGCGTACCCCGGCTGCTGGTACGGGTTCGGCTCCTGGGACCCCGGCTGAGGTGCCGGTGTCCGGTACGGATTCTGGTCCTGCGGGTTCTGCTCGCCCCCGGGCGGCTGCTGTCCTGGCCACATGGCGGATAACCATAGAGGGGTTCCGGCCGTCGGGTGACGGGAGCCCCTTCCCGCCATTGCTACCGACTGGTAACTTTCGGGTATGTCACAGACCCAGCCCTCGATCGGCGACATGCTCGCGGCCACTGTGCCCATGGCCCGCACGCTCAACCTCGAATTCGGGGAGATCACCGCGGAGCGCGCCGTCGTCCGTCTGCCCGACCAGCCCGACTACCACAACCACGTCGGGGGCCCGCACGCCGGCGCGATGTTCACCCTCGCCGAGTCCGCGAGCGGCGCGATCGTCCTGGCCGCCTTCGGCGACCAGCTCTCCCGGGCCGTGCCGCTCGCCGTGCGCGCCGAGATCGGCTACAAGAAGCTGGCCAAGGGCCCCGTCACCGCCACCGCGGAGCTCGGGCGCCCGGCGGCCGAGGTCGTCGCGGAGCTGGACGAGGGCCTGCGCCCCGAGTTCCCCGTGAAGATCGCGATCACCCGCGAGGACGGCGACGTGACGGGCGAGATGACCGTCGTGTGGACCCTGCGCCCGAACAAGTAGCCCGGCCGCGGCAACCCGCGGACGTCCGAGCGGGTCTTCTCCTCCAGTAGGCTGCCCGGCGTGCGCCCTCATGGCGCACGCCGGGCACAGGTCGTCAACGGGAGGAACCGGCGTTGCACATCCAGGAGTGGCTCGAAACCGTACCGGCGGTCGCCGTCTACCTCATGGTGGGCGGGGTCATCGGGCTGGAGAGCCTGGGCATCCCGCTTCCCGGTGAGATCGTCCTCGTCAGCGCCACCCTGCTGGCGGCCACGCAGGACCACATCAACCCCTACATCCTGGGCGCCTGCGCCATCGCGGGCGCCATCATCGGCGACTCCATCGGCTATCTGATCGGCCGCAAGGGTGGCCAGCCGCTGCTGGACTGGCTCGGCCGGAAGTTCCCCAAGCACTTCGGGCCCCGCCACGTGGCCACCGCCGAGCGCTCCTTCCAGAAGTGGGGCATGTGGGCGGTCTTCTTCGGCCGCTTCATCGCCCTGCTGCGGATCTTCGCCGGGCCGCTGGCGGGCGTGCTGAAGATGCCGTACTGGAAGTTCCTGATCGCCAACGTCCTCGGCGGCATCGTCTGGGCCGGCGGCACCGTCGCGGTGATCTACTCCGTCGGCAAGGTCGCCGAGGAGTGGCTGAAGAAGTTCTCCTGGCTGGGCCTGCTGGCCGCCGTGCTCTTCGGCCTGGGCTCGCTGGTCGTCATGCGGGCGCGCGCCAAGAAGGCCGAGCGGGCCGAGGCGGCGGAGGCCGCCGCGGCCCCGGCCGCGCCGCGCCCCGAGACGGAGGCGGCCGCCGTCGCCGAGTGACGGCACGCGGCACCACACACAGGGAAGGGCCCGCCGGCGGATCGCCGGCGGGCCCTTCCGCATGTCTGCCCTCAAGGGCGTGAACGCGCAGGCGCACGCCCATGAGGAGGCATCGGGGACGCGCCCCCTGCCCCGCGACCGAGAAGCCGTGCGGCGTCTCCGCCGCCGGAAGGAACGTCCGGCGGCCCTGCCTCCGTCCAAGGGCGCACTCGCTAATCACTACACAGCATGAGGATCCGGCAGTTAATGGTCGGGATGATGGCATTACCTGCGAAAACCCCGCATCACCCTCGGTGATGCGGGCCGCACACACGGGGGACCATCATCAACGTCAAGCGCACCACCTCACGTCAGTTGTCCCAAGAGGACATCCTCTCGGTCGTCGAAGGCACCACACTGGCCGTCCACGTCCCGGGGTTCGTCCACCCGGAGGCGCTCGCCTCGGCGCGACGGCAGCTCTTCGACCACCCCGACCGCGGCAGCCTGAGCCAGGCCGCTGAGTTCCAGCGCATCGGGTTCGCCTACTCCGAGATCAGCGACAGCGCTTCGCGCGACCGCTATCACGCCGAGGCGCGCAGCAACATCCAGCGGATGCGCGACCTGTTCGCGCCCTACGCCTCGCCCAGCGACGTCCTGCGGCTGCTGCTGGAGGAGACCTGGGCCGCCGGGGCCGGCTTGATGCACGTCGAAGGCCGCAAGGCGTTCGTCGGCATCTGCCGCTTCCAGGGCAGGGACGTCGACCTCAACCCGCACACCGACGCCCTGGAGCGCAACCTGCCCGCCGCGCACGCGCACGGCCTCAAGGCGCAGCTCTCCGTCAACATCTACCTCAACATCCCCCGCGTCGGCGGCGAGCTGGAGCTGTGGGGGACCGAGCCCGGGGAGGACGCCTACCGCGCTCTCATGGGCGGACGGACCTGGGGGATCGACCGCGAGCGGATCGGCCCGCCCACGGAGGTCGTCAAGCCGGCCCCGGGTGACCTGCTCCTGCTCAACCCGCGTCAGATCCACGCCGTGCGCCCGTCGGGGGACGAGCCCCGCATCACCCTGGGGCACTTCCTCGGCTACTACGGCACCGACCTTCCGCTCGAACTGTGGAGCTGACGGTGAACGACGACGTCAAAGACATCGGCCGGCCCCCTTTCGTCCTGGACGGCCGCAGCAAAGCGAGTTTCGGGGAGAGGGCCGCATCGCTTTCCCTCGCCGGGAAACGGGCCGTCCTGCTGGTGAGTGTCGGCCAGCGCTACCACGAGGGCGATAAACTGCGCGCCACGGTGGAACTCGTCCAGCGCAGTGGATTTCAGCGGGTGACCATAGCCGTGGCTGATACTCTTCAGCGCAGCAACTACCTCGGTATTTCCCGGCAGGACGCTTACGACCGCGCACTCAGGGCGGGGGACGAGTGGCTGCGGCGCAACGAGAAAACACTCGAACGGCTCTCCGCGATCAGCGATGTCCTCCGCTGGGACGAGGCGCTGAGCGACCCGGTCTACCCCCGGTTCCGGCAGCGCGTCGAGGACGCCTTCGAGCACGACCCGCGCTACCGGCAGGCCCTGCTCCGCACCGTCGGAAAGTTCCTCGACCGGCTCACCGCCCGCGACCCGGCGGCGGATACCGCCATGGCTTCCCGGAATTGCCTGAACTACCTCATCGAGGAATGCCCCGTCATCATGCCGACCTGGGCACACCGCGGATACGACCATGTCATTTATCCGCAGCCCATGACGATGGCCATGGCGGAGACCCGCCGGCTGTTCGTCGAAGAAGCGTATCCGGGCAAGGCGGATTGGCTCGCCCTGAAATTCAAGAAACGGGCCACCGCCGCCCAGCACACCAGTTGACCGCCCTTTGACCCGGTGCAGGGGAAACTTCGCCGTGACAGCATCGACCGACCGCAAGTGGTGGGCATTTACCGGTGTCAGCCTCATCAGCTTCCTCGGCTGCATCGACCTCACCATCGTCAATACCGCCGCCCCACAGATCCAGGCCGATCTCGGTGCCTCCGTGACCGACCTCCAGCTCATCGTCAACATGTTCATCGTCGCCCTGTCGATGTTCATGGTGACGATGGGGCGGCTGGCCGACACCTACGGCCGGCGTCGCGTCCTCTACACCGGGTCCGTCGTCTTCGCCCTGGCCTCCCTCGGCGCCGGGCTCGCCCCGGGCACCGGCTGGCTCATCGCCTTCCGATTCCTCCAGGGCGCCGCGGGGGCCGTGCTCTACACCTCCACGGGCGCCATCGTCCAGAACGCCTTCCCCCGGTCCCAGCGCGGCCGCGCCATCGGCGCCCTCTACGGCGTCAACGGCCTGGGCCTGGCCGTCGGCCCGCTGCTCGGCGGAGTCATCGTCTCCTCCGTCGGCTGGCACTGGGTGTTCTGGCTGAACGTCCCCCTCATCGCTCTCGCCCTGCTCCTGTGCTCCTTCAGCGTCAAGGAGTCCCGCAGCGACCGGGACACCCCCGCGCTGGACCGGCCCGGGCTCGTGCTCATCAGCCTGGGCGTCCCCGCCGTGGTCCTCGCGTTCACCCTCGGCGACCACTGGGGCTGGTCCAGCGCCCGCACCCTGGGCCTGCTGGCCTTCGCGGCGGCCTCGCTCGCCGCCTTCCGCGCCGTCGAGCGCCGCGCGGCCGACCCCATCATCGACTTCCGGCTCTTCCGCCACCGCGCCTTCCTCGGCGCCATCGTCTCCGACTTCGCCCTGGCCTGCTTCTACGCCACCGTGCTGTTCCTGCTGCCCCTCTACCTGAGCGGCGTCCGGGGCTTCGGCGGATACGCCACCGGTGCGCTGCTGTTGCCGTGCACCGCCGTCATGGCGGCGCTCTCCCCGGGCGTCGGCCGGCTGACCGACCGCTACGGTCCCAGGAAGCTCCTCGCCGCCGGCTTCGCCGCGTTCACGCTCTCGGCCCTGCTGCTCGCGCGGATCGCCCCCGACAGTTCCCTCGGGTACCTCGTCCTCGCGCTGGCGGCCATGGGCCTGGGCTGGGCGCTCATTCTCGGCCCCGCCACCGTCTCCGCGCTGTCCGCCGTGCCCGAACGGCAGGCCGGGCTCGCCGTCGGTTCCTCCTGGACCTTCCACAACCTCGGCGGAGCCGTGGGACTCGCGGCCGCCGTCAACCTCTACCGCCTCCAGGGCGAACGGGCCCTGAACGCCGAACTCGCCGCACGCCACGCACCCACCGGCCCCTGGACGACGTCCGTGGTCGGCGACCCGGAGCACGCCACCGCGCTGCTCCGGCAGCACACCTCCCTCAGCGGGCCGGAGGCCGGTGAGGTCTACGGCCAGGTCTTCTCCCACGGCATGCAGGCCGCGATGTGGATGGTGGCCGGCACCTCGCTGGCCGCCCTCGCGGTCCTCGGCCTGCTCGGCCTGTCGGCGCGCCGGTCCACGCCCGCCGCCCGCGAGGTGGCGGCCGACAACGAACCCGCCCGGTGAGCGCGCCGGCCGCTCACGCCGTCACGTCGCGGTGGGCCTTCGCCAGCTCCACGTACATCGCGGCGTTGTGCCGGATGTGCTCCCGCTCCTCCGCGCTCAGCTCCCGCCTGACCTTCGCGGGCACGCCCGCCACCAGCGAACCGGGCGGCACCCGCATCCCCTGCGGGACCATCGCCTGCGCGGCGATCAGGGAGCCCGCGCCGATGTGCGCGCCGTTGAGCACGGTGGCGCCCATGCCGATCAGCACGTCGTCCTCGACGGTGCAGCCGTGCAGCACCGCGTTGTGGCCGACGGTGACGCGCTCGCCGACGCTCACCGGGAAGCCGGGGTCCACATGGACCGTGCAGTTGTCCTGGATGTTGCTGTCCGCGCCCAGCACGATGGGGCCGCAGTCGGCCCGCAGGACGGCGTGGTACCAGACGCTGGCCCCCGCGGCCAGCGTGACCTCGCCGATCACCACGGACGTCGGCGCGGTGAACGCCCCCGGGTCGACCTTCGGCTCGTGGCCGCCCACCCCGGAAATCAACGCTCGCTCCGCCACGGATCTCTCCTCGCCGTTCCCTCCAGCACCTGGGGGCACTGTAGGCGACGCCACCGGGTGAGCTGACGGCAGGTCAGCCGCCGTCCTGGGCGATGCTCAGCCGCACCAGATCGGCCAGCGTGGGAGCCGAGCGCTTGGCCCGGATGCGGCGGGTGTACGTGCCCACGGTGTGCACGCTGATGCCCAGCCGCCTGGCGATCTGGTGGTAGGTCAGTCCGGCACCGATATGGGACAGCACCTCGCGCTCACGGGGCGACAGGCTCGGTGACGGGCTCTGGACGCTGTGGCCGGGCATCTCTTCTCCATGAGGTACGGAGGCGGAGCCGACGGGTGTGGGTGGCCTACGGCCGCCGCCTCTCCGTGAGCGCACGCCTCCTGTGCGCGACACTCAAGGGGATCTAACCACGAAATCGGTGAAATGCAAGCAAAAAGAGGCCCCTCCTCTCCCAACACCCCTATGACGCGGGCCTGCGGGCATGTCAAGTCCCCAACTCGCGTGGCTCCAGGCGCGCTTCGATGCGGGCGAGTGTGAGGGGGTCCGCCGCCGCTCGCGGAGGCATCCGAAGAGGCCGGCCGGAGGGGGAACACGCGTGGGGCACTTTCGTCTGCTCGTCGTCGGCAACGGGATCTCGGCGTACGGCAGCTACCTCAACATGGTGGCGCTGAACGTCTTCATCTACCACGTGACGGGCAGCGCGCTCACCGCCGGCCTCTTCATGGCGTTACGCCTGGTCACCAACGTCCTGGCGGGCTTCGTCGCCGGCCGCCTCGTCTCCCGCCACGACCGCAAGCGCCTGATGGTCGGCGCCGACCTCACCCAGGCCACCGCGCTGGGCGTGCTGCTGCTGACCCCCGACGGCGGACGGGTCGCACTGCTCTTCGCCCTCGCCGTCGTCACCGGCTCCTGCTCGACCCTCTCCCAGGTGGCGCTGCGCAGCAGCGTCCCGGAGATCGTCGGGGCCGAGCTCCGCACCCGCGCCAACGGCCTGCTGGTGACCGGCCGCTCCCTCGCCATGATCGCCGGATTCGCCTCCTCCGGTGTCGTCGTGGCGCAGCTCGGCTACGCCACGGCCTTTGCACTCGACGCCGCCACCTTCGTGATCTCCGCGGTGATCCTCTTCCTCCTGCCCTTGCGCACCCGGGCCGCCGCCGGGGCCCCGGCGGGCGGCGGCGCGCCGGAGGGGGCCGGCACCGGGGGCCGCTGGGCGTCCCTGACCATGCTGCGGGCGGCCCCGCTCCTCGCGGTGATGATCGCCGTCCGCTCCGTCGACGGGCTGGGCTCCTCGTCCCACAACGTCGCCCTGCCCATCTACTCCAGCAGCCTGGATCCCGGCCATCCGGCGACGTTCATCAGCCAGTTCTGGGCGACCTGGGCGATCGGCAACATCGTCGCCCAGCAACTGTGCGGCCGCTTCACGGGCAAGGGCGGGCTCGCGCCCGGCGAGCGGGCCTTCGCGCTCGGGTCGATCGTGATGTCGGCGGCCTTCATCGTGGTCTTCAGCGGCCTGCCCACCGTCCCCGCCGTCATCGCCGCGCTGATCGCCGGAATGGCCGACGGCTTCACGGAGATCGTGTACGTCACCCGCCTCCAGGCCGCCCCCGACGCACAGCGCGGCCGCCTCTTCGGCCTGTCGGCTTCCGCCGAGAACGCCGGCTTCGGCCTGGGGATGATCGTCAGCGCGGCCCTGCTGGAGTACGTCGCGCCGCTGCCCGTCGTGGCCGCCTTCCACGGCCTCGCGATCGCCCTGTGCGCCGGCCTCCTCGCCGTGCTCCTCAGACGCGGCGCCGCTCCCGCCCGCCGGGAGCAGGAGCGAGGCGAAGGCCCCGCGCCGGGCCGGGACGTCTCCACGGCGGAGGGCCGGAGCTCATGAACCTCCCCCGCGACACCGCCGTCGCCGTCATCGGCACCGCCTTCCGCTACCCCGGCGCCGACACCCCCGAGGAGTTCTGGCGGATCATCCGCGACGGTGAGGACCGCATCACCCGCTTCACCGACGGGGAACTGGCCGCGGCCGGCGTCCCCGAGGACCGGTACCGGGCGCCGGACTTCGTCGGCGCCACCGGCCTCCTGACGGACATCGCAGGCTTCGACGCCCGGCACTTCGGCATGAGCGCCCGCGAGGCGCAGCTCACCGACCCCCAGCAGCGCCTGTTCCTGGAGTGCGCCCAGCACGCGCTGGAGGACGCCGGGTACCCGGGCGAGCGCGACGGCTCCCGCGTGGGCGTCTACGCCACCACCGGCTACCACCTGTACTCCATGGAGAACTACCTCCTGAACAACGTCCTGCCCGCGGAGCCCGGCGACGACTGGCTCTCCAGGATGCAGGCCATGGTCGGCAACTACACCGACTTCACCGCGACCCGCGTCTCCCACCGGCTCGGCCTCACCGGGCCGTCCGTCAACGTGCAGACGGGCTGCTCCAGTTCCCTGGTGGCCGTCCAGCAGGCTGCCCAGGCGCTGCTGCTGGGCGACTGCGACATCGCCCTCGCCGGCGCCACGGCCGTGCACGTGCCCCAGGTCCTGGGCTACCGCTACGTCAAGGGATCCATCCTCTCCAAGACCGGCCGGCTGCGGGCGTTCGACGCGGGCGCCGACGGCACCGTCGGCGGCACCGGCGTCGCGGCCGTCGTCCTCAAGCGGCTGGACCGGGCGGTCGCCGACGGTGACACCGTCCACGGCGTCATCCGCGGCTGGGGCGTCACCAACGACGGCGCGGACAAGAAGGCGTACGCCGCGCCCAGCGCGCGCGGGCAGCGGGACGCCATCCGCCTGGCCCTGCGGCGGGCGGGCGTCGGCGCCGGCACCATCGGCTACCTGGAGACCCACGGGACCGGCACGCTCAAGGGCGACCCGATCGAATTCGCCGGCGCCGCGGCCGCGTTCCGCGAGGACACCGACCGGGCCGGCTACTGCGCGCTCGGCTCCGTGAAGGCCAACATCGGCCACCTCGACGTCGGCTCGGGACTGGCCGGCCTGATCAAGACGCTCCTCGTCCTGCGGCACGGCGTCGTCCCGCCGATGGCCAATTTCAGCCGCCCCAACCCGCTGCTGGCCCTGGAGGGCAGCCCCTTCTACATCCCCCGGGAGCCCCGGCCCTGGCCGCAGGGCGACACCCCGCGCCGGGCGGGCCTCACCTCGCTGGGCGTCGGCGGCACCAACGTCCACCTCGTCCTGGAGCAGGCCCCCGAGCCCGCCCCCCGGACCGGCCGGGCGGCACCGCCCGGGCTGCTGGTGCTCTCCGGCAGCGCCCCGGAGGCGCTGACCGCCAACGCCGCCGCCTTCCGCGACCGGCTGCGGGAGCGGCCCGGCACCGACCTCGCGGACCTCGTCACCACCGCCGCGCTCGGCCGGACCCACGGCCGGTACCGGCTGGCGGCCCGGGGGAGCACCACCGCGGCCCTCGCCGACGCGCTCGACGCCTGGCTGGCCGCCGGCCCCGGCGGCCGCCCGGCGGTGACGACCGGCACGGTGCCCCGGGAGGCCACGGCGGACGTCGTGTTCCTGTTCACCGGGCAGGGCAGCCCGTACCCCGGCATGGCCCGCCCGCTGTACGAGCGGTTCCCCGCCGTGCGCGAGGTGCTCGACACCTGCGAGCGCCACTACCGCGACCTGCGCGGCGGCTCCCTCCTCGACGGGCTCCTGGGTACCGGCGCCGCCACCGCGGAGACTTGGCCGACCGACATCGCGCAGCCCGCCCTGTTCGCGCTGCAGTGCGCGCTCGTCCGGCTGTGGCGCGACGCGGGCGTCACACCGGCCGCCGTCGCCGGGCACAGCGTGGGCGAGTACGCCGCCCTGTGCGCCGCCGGGGCGCTGTCCCTGGCAGAGGGCCTGCGGCTCACCGCGGAGCGGGGCCGGCTGATGCGGCGGCTCGGACGGCCGGGCGCGATGGCCGCGGTACCGGTCGGCTGTCCCACCGCGCTGGCCCTGGCGGCCGAGGTGCCGGGCGTCGAGGTGGCCGTGGCCAACGGCGAACGGAGCCACGTCCTCGCCGGGTCCGCCGCGGCCGTCGACCGGCTGTGCGCGCTGCTGGACGGGCGCGGCGTACGGGCCGAGCGGCTCGCGGTGGACCACGCGTTCCACACCGCCGGGACGGACCCGGTCCTGGAGCCCTTCCGGACCGTGCTGGAGAAGGTGACGTTCCGCCCCGTCACCGTCCCGTTCGTCAGCGGGCTCGACGGCACGCCACGGGCACCCGGCTGGACGCCGGACGCAGCTTACTTCGTCCGGCAGACGCGCGAGCCCGTGCGCTTCGACCGGGTGCTGCGTGCCCTCGGCGGGCAGCAGCCCGCGGCGCTCGTCGAGATCGGCCCGCACACCACGCTCAGCGGCCTGGCGCGGCGCGCGCTGCCCGGGGTGCCGGCGGTGCCCTCGCTGCGGCGCGGCGCCGGGACGGCGGCGCTGTGGTCGGCGGTGGGGGAGCTGCACTGCGCCGGGGCGGACATCCGCTGGCAGGCACTTCTGGACGGCAGCGGGGGGCGGCGGATCCCGCTGCCCGGTTACCGATTCCAGCACGAGGACCACTGGACGGGCCCGGAGCTCTTCGCCGTCCGGTCCGGAACACCAGCGAGAAATGGAGCCGTAGTGGCACAGCACGAGGCAGCGGTCGAGCGGATTCTGCGGAGCATCGTCGAGCTCACCGCCAGATATCTCAGCCATGACCCGGAGACGATCACCGGAGAGACGTCCTTCTTCGACCTCGGCGCGGACTCGTTGCAGATGATCAGCGTGCTGCGCGAGCTGGAGCAGGAGTACAGCGTCAAGGTGGCGATGCGGGAGCTGTTCGAGGAGACGGGCACGCCGCGGCAGCTCGCGGTGCTGATCGCCGGCCGGATGGCCGGTCCGGTGACGGCCGGGCCGACGGCCCCAGCGGTGATCGTTTCCGAGCCGGCCGCTCCCGAACCCGCTGTCGCCGTCGAACCGGCCGCTCCCCAGCCCGCTGTCGCTGCCGAACCGGCCGCCCCCGAACCCGCCGGCGCGGCCGTCACCGGGCCCCGGGGCGGGGCCGCGCCGGAGTACGCCACCCGCGCCGAGCTGGAGGACCTCGCCCAGAAACTGCACCAGATAGCGCAGATACAGCTGCAGATGATGTCCCAGCTCTCGCAGTTGCTCTCCTTGCAGACCGCCGCCGCGACGGTCCGGCTGAACGGCACGGTGGCCAAGTGAGCGGGCTCGGCGCCGCGTCCGCGGCCCTCGACCAGGATCTGGCGGCCATGGCCGAGCTCGCGCAGCGCATCGCCGGACAGCTCGGCACCACTCGGGAGGACGGGCCGGGGGAGCGGCGGGTGCACGGGCCCCGGGTGAGCGTCGCGCGCTCCTCCGGCATGGTCCAGGGTGCCTCCCCGCGCTCCCAGCAGGCGCACCTCGACGACCTCGTCCGCCGCTACACCGCCCGGACCCCGACCTCCAAGGAGATCGCCCGGCGGTACCGCCGGGTGCTCGCCGACAGCCGGGCCGTCGTCGGCTTCCGCAGCGGCACCAAGGAGATGCTCTACCCGATCGCCGGGCGCCGGGCGAGCGGGGCGTCCCTGGAAGACGTCGACGGCAATCGCTATGTCGACATCACCATGGGCTTCGGGGTGCTCCTCTTCGGTCACGAACCGGCGTTCGTGACCGAAGCCGTCCGCGAGCACCTCTCCCGCGGCATCCAGCTCGGCCCCCGCAACGTCGAGACCGGCGAGGCCGCCGAGCTGCTGGCCAGGCTGACCGGCATGGAGCGGGTGGCCTTCGCCAACTCCGGCACCGAGGCCAACTCCGGCGCGATCCGCCTGGCCCGCGCCGCCACCGGCCGCACCAAGATGGTCATCTTCAACGGCGCCTATCACGGCCACTCCGACGGCGTCCTCGGCCGTTCCTCGGGGGCCGGCACGGACCGGGTGACCGTGCCCGTCTCCAGCGGCATCCCGCAGAGCGCCGTCGCGGACCTGCTGGTCCTCGACTACGGCAGCCGGGAGAGCCTGGAGGTGATCGAGCGGGACGCCGCTGACATCGCCGTGGTCGTCGTCGAACCCGTGCAGAGCCGGCACCCCGCCCTCCAGCCGGTCGAGTTCGTCCGCGAGCTCCGTGAACTGACACGGCGCCACGGCATCGTGTTGATGTTCGACGAGATGCTGACCGGCTTCCGCCCCGCGCCGCGCGGCGCCCAGGAGCTCTACGGCGTCACCCCCGACCTCGCGACCTACGGCAAGCTCCTCGGCGGCGGCTTCCCGATCGGGGCCATCGCCGGGCGCTCCGACATCATGGACGGCGTCGACGGCGGCTACTGGAGCTACGGCGACGACAGCTACCCGCCCGCCGATACGACGTTCTTCGGCGGCACGTACATCCAGCACCCGGTGTCGATGGTGGCGGCGCGCGCCGTGCTGACACATCTGGAGGAGCACAGCCCCGTGCTCCAGGAGCGGCTCAACGCCCGCACGGCCGGGATGGCGGACACGCTCAACGCGTTCTTCGAGGCCGAGGAGTTCCCGCTGCGGATGAGCCACTTCGGCTCCCAGTTCCGCTTCGAGCACCGCGCGGACATGGAACTCCTGTACCACCACCTGATGCTGCGCGGTGTGCACGTGTGGGAGTGGCGCAACTTCTTCCTGTCGACCGCGCACACGGACGGGGACATCGAGTTCGTCGTCGACGCGGTGCGGGGGTCGCTGCGCGAGCTGCGGGGGGCGGGATTCTTCCCCGGCGGGCCGGTGGCCGTGCCGGCCCCTGCCGGGGCCGGGTCGGCGCCCGCCGGGGTCGTCGGGACGGGCGTGCCGGACGGGTCCGACGGGCCTGCCGCCCCTGCTGGGGGCGCGCTCGGCGCGGGGCCGGACAGGCCGGCGACCCCGGCTGTTGAGCCGCCTGCGGAGACGGGAGCGCCCGCGGCGACGGGAGCGCCCGCGCCGGCGCCGGTCGCGGGCGGAACGCCCGGCCCGGCCGTCGCGCGGCCCATCGCCCCCACGATGGCATGGAACGCCGCCGCGTCCCGCACGACGGGCGGCGGGGCCGACCCCTACCCTGCGGCGGCGCCAGCGGGCCGGCTCCGCGCCCCGATTGGCGGGGGTGACGTCCACTCCGCCGCGCCGGCCGACACCGGCTCGGCGGCGTCCGCCGCGTCCCGCACGACGGGCGGCGGGGCCGACCGCCACCCGGCGGCCGCCGACCGGAACGCCGCCCGAGCCACCCCCCGCACCCCCGACTTCAGCATCTACTTCTTCGGTGACTACCCCCAGGACGACGCCCCCCGCCACGGCAAGTACGACCTCGTCCTGGAGACCGCCCGTTTCGCCGACCGGCACGGGTTTCACGCGCTCTGGATGCCCGAGCGGCACTTCCACTCCTTCGGCGGCCTCTTTCCCAACCCCGCCGTGCTCGCCGCCGCGCTCGCCCGCGAGACCGAGCGCGTCAGGCTCAACGCCGGGTCCGTCGTCCTCCCCCTCCACGACCCGATCCGGGTCGCCGAGGAGTGGTCGATGGTCGACAACCTCTCCGGCGGGCGGATCGGGCTCGGAGTCGCCTCCGGCTGGCACGCCCACGACTTCGCGTTCTTCCCCGACCGCTTCGGGCGGCACCGCGAGACCATGTACGAGCAGCTGGAGGACGTCCGCCGACTCTGGCGCGGCGACCCCCTGCGCCGTACCACCGGAGACGGCGAGGCCGAACTGCGGCTCTTCCCCCGGCCCGTCCAGGACGACCCGCCCCTGTACACGGCGGTGGTCGGCAACCCCGCCTCCTACGAGCTCGCCGCCCGCCACGGCCTCGGCGTCGTCACCAACCTCATGACACAGAGCGTCGAACAGCTCCGCGACAACATCGCCCGCTACCGGCGTGCCCGCGCCGACCACGGCCTGGACCCGGACACCGGCCGGGTCGCCGTCCTGCTGCACACCTATCTGGCCGCGGACCACATCGCCGCCCGGGCCGGGGCCTATGCACCGCTGTCGCGCTACATGCGGGCGTCCCTCTCGCTGTTCGGCGGCGTCACCAACAGCCTCGGGCACAAGGCGGACCTCGCGGGCCTCAGCGAGGACGACCTCGACGCCGTGTTCCACCGCGCCTACGACCGCTACTGCGACCAGCGCGCGCTCATCGGCACCCCGGACAGCGTCTCCTCCGTCGTCGACGAGGTGACCGCGGCGGGCGCCGACGAGATCGTCTCCCTCGTCGACTTCGGCGTGAGCCCCGACGAGCTGCGCACCGGCCTCACCCACCTCGACACCCTGCGCCGCCGCTACACCCGGGCCCCCCGGACCGGCACCCCGGCCACCGCGCCGCCCGCCCCGCTCTCGCCCGGCCAACTGCGCATCTGGTTCCTGGAGCGCATGCTGCCGGGCCGCACCGCCTACAACGAGACCAAGGCCGTCCTCCTGGAGGGGCCGCTCGACGTGCCCGCCCTGCGCGCCGCGCTGCGGGGCCTCGTGGCCCGGCACGAAGGGCTGCGCACCGTCTTCCGGGAGATCGGCGGCGAACCGCGCCAGCTCGTCCTGGACCACGGCGAACCGGACTTCGCCGTGGTCGACGGCACCGGGCCGGACGACGCCGTGCGGCAGGTCCTGGAGGCCGAGAGCGCCCGCCTGTTCGACCTCGGGAACGGGCCGCTGTTCGTCACCCGGCTGGTCCGGCAGGCGGCCGAGCGGCACGTGCTCGTCCTCTCCCTGCACCACATCGTGGTCGACGCGGCCTCGGCCGCCGTCCTGGCCCGCGACCTGTCCGCCCTGTACCGGGCCGAGCGGGACGGCAGCGACGCCCCCCTCCTCACCCTCCCCGCCCTCGACCTGAGCTACGCCGACTGCGCCCGTGAGCAGCTCGCGGCCCTCGACAGCCCCAAGGCCGCCGAAGACCTGGCCTACTGGCGCAAGACGCTCGGCGGCGAGCTGCCGGTCCTGGAGCTGCCCGGCGACCGGCCCCGGCCCGCGACGATGACGTCGAACGGCCGGGCGGTCTTCCACACCCTCGACGCCGCCCTGTCCGCGCGGCTGCGCGAGGTGAGCCGCGCCCACCGGTCCACCCTGTTCATGACGCTGCTCGCCGGGTACGCGGCCATGCTGCACCGGGTCACCGGGCAGGAGGACATCGTCATCGGCACCCCGATGTCGAACCGGCCGCAGAGCGCGGCCGACGTGCTCGGTTTCTTCGTCAACACCCTGGCCCTGCGCGTCGACCTCTCCGGCGACCCGGAGTTCGCCACCCTCCTCGGCCGGGTCCGCGGCGTCGCCCTGGACGCCTACGACCACGCCGACGTGCCCTTCGAGTCCGTGGTGCGCGACCTCGCGCCGCGCCGGGCCACCGACCGGACGCCCGTCTTCCAGGTGCTCGCCGAGTTCGAGCGCAGCGAGCCTTTCCGCTTCGAGCTGCCCGGGGTGAGCGCCACGCCCCTGGACGCGGGCCCGGACAAGGCCCTGGCGGATCTCGCCGTCTACTTCACCGACCAGCCCCAGGGCATCCGCTGCCACCTGGAGTACAACACCGACCTGTTCGACGCCGGGACCGTCGAGCGCTTCTTCACCACGTTCCGGGAGCTCCTCGAAGCGGCGGCCGAGGCACCGCGGACGCCGCTGTCCCGCCTCGCCGCGCCCGTGCCGCACGGCGGCGCCGTACCGGCGGCCTGGGAGCGCGGGCCGGTCCGCGCCGTCGAGGACACCACCGTGCACGCGCTGGTCGCCCGGCAGGCCGCCGCCCACCCGGGCCGGACCGCGGTGACCGACGGCTCCGCCCGGCTCACCTACGGCGAGCTGGAGGAGCGGGCCGAGCGGCTCGCCGCCGTGATCCGCGAGCGCGGCGGGAGCGCCGCTGAGGGTTCCGACGGGACGGTCGCCCTGTGGCTGCCGCGCTCCGCCGACCTCGTCGTGGCCATGCTCGCGGTCCTCAAGGCCGGCCGCGCGTACGTGCCGCTCGACCCCGCCCTGGGCGCGGCGCGGGCCGGGAAGGTGATCGCGGAGTGCGGGGCCCGCACCCTCGTCACCACCGGGGCCGCCGGCCTGGAACCGCCCGCCGGCGTCGCGGTCGTGACCCCGGACGACTGGCCGCAAGACACCGCCGCGCCCACCGGAGCCGCTTTCGGGACCGCGACTGACGGCTCGTCGCTCTGCTACGTCATCCACACCTCCGGCAGCACCGGCAGCCCCAAGGGCGTCGCGGTGCCCCACCGCGCTGTCCTCAACCTCTGCCAGTGGCACCACCGCCGCCTGGCCTTCACCGCGGCCGACCGCAGCGCCCTCGTGTGCAGCCAGAGCTTCGACGCCTCCGTCCTGGAGATCTGGCCGGCCCTCACGGCGGGCGCCTCGATCACGGTCGCCGACGACGCCGTGCGCAAGGACCCCCTGGAGCTGGCCCGCTGGTACGCGGCGCAGCGGGTCACCTTCTCGATCCTGCCCACCGCCCTGGCCGAGGCCGTCCTGGAGCTCCCCGCAAGCGACCAGCCGCCGCTGCGCCACCTGCTGGCGGGCGGTGACGTCCTGCGCACCCGGCCGCGCCCGGGCACCCCCTACGAGGTGTTCAACGTCTACGGCCCCACCGAGACCACCGTCCTGTGCACCGTCGAGCCCGTCACCCCCGAGGGCGGGGAGATCGCGATCGGGCGGCCCGTCGACAACGTCCGGCTGCGGGTGCTGGACGCGGCCGGGGAGCCGGTCCCCGTCGGGACGGTGGGCGAGCTCCACGTCGGCGGCGCGGGCGTGGCCCGGGGCTACCTGAACAAGCCTGAGGCGACCGCGGAGCGCTTCCTGCCCGGCCTCGACGGGGACCCGGACGCCCGGACCTACCGGACGGGCGACCTGGTGCGCTGGACCGGGGACGGCAAGCTGGAGTTCCGCGGCCGGACCGACGACCAGGTCAAGATCCGCGGCTACCGGGTCGAGCCGGAGGAGGCGTCCCGCGCGCTCAACGCCCTGGAGGGGGTGCGCGAGGCGGTCGTCCTCGCCCGCCGGGACGCCCGGGGCGACGCCTGCCTGGCCGCCTACGCCGTCCCCGCCGACCCGGTCGGCGACACCGCGGCCGACCGGCAGGCGTTCGCCGACCTCATGGCCGACGAACTGGCGGCCCGGCTGCCCGAATACCTCGTCCCCCGGGCCTGGGCCGTCCTGCCCTCGCTGCCGACCGGCGGCAACGGCAAGCTGGACCGCGCGGCGCTGCCCGCCCCCGGCCTCGTCACCGGCGTACCGTCGGCTCCCCGGCGGGCCCCGGCCCCTGGGACGTCCGTCGCCGGGCGGCAGGACATCGAGCGGCAGGACGTCGAGCGGCGGCTGCGGGCGGTCTGGGCCGCCCAGTTCGGCACCGACGCCGACGCCATCGGGCCCGACGCCTCGTTCTTCGACCTCGGCGGGCACTCGATCACCGCGATCCGGCTGATCAACCGGGTGCGCGAGGAGTTCGGCACCGAGTACCCGATGGTGAACTTCTACCAGGACCCCACGCTGCGGGCCATGGCCGCCCACCTGGCGGGCACCACCGACGGGGGCGATGGGGGCGACGGGGACACGGGGCACACCGCGGACGAGGTGGAGCACCGGGCCCCCGCCACCCCGCAGCAGGCCCGCTTCATCGTCGCGCACCAAGGGCACGCCCTGCCCCAGGTCTTCAACGTCGTCATGCGGCTGACCTTCTCCGGCTCCCTCGACGTCGACGCGCTGCGCACCGCCCTGTCGCACCTCGTGGCCCGGCACGAGGCACTGCGCACCCGCTTCGCCCCGGACGGCGAGGGGTGGCGGCAGGAGGTGCTGCGGGCCCGGCCCGTGGACCTGCCGGTCGTCGACCTCACCTCGTGGCCCGCACCGGCGGCGGAGGCCGAGCGGATCAGCGCGGAGGCGGCGGAGACGCCCTTCGACCTCGCCGCGGGCCCGGCCTCGGTGTTCCGGCTGCTGCGCACCGGCCCGGCGACATGGGTGCTGCTGTTCGCCCTGCACCACTCGTCGTGCGACGCCTGGGCGGTGAGCGTCCTGCTCAAGGAGCTCGCCGCGTTCTACGGCGCGGCCGTCGAGGGCGCCACCGACCCGCTCCCGCAGTCCCCGCCGCAGCCCGCCGCCTACGCCCTGTGGCAGCGGGACCACACCGACGCGGCGGACGACGCCCGCAGGACGGAGTACTGGCTGCGCGAGCTCGACGGCGTGCCCTTCCACCTCGACCTGCCGCTGGACCGGCCACGTCCGGCCGAGCCGAGCGGGCGGGGCGGCGTCCTGGTGTTCACCGTGCCCCCGGAGGTCCGCTCCGACGTGGAGGCGCTCGCCCGGCGCCGGGGCACCACCCCGTACGCGGTCGCCGCCGCGGCGCTGGGCCTGCTGCTCGCCGGCCTGGCCGGGCAGCGGGAAGTCCTCCTGGGCGTGCCCTACGCCAACCGCGAGCGCCAGGAGTTCGAGGCGCTGGTGGCCTGTACGGTCATCCCGATCGCGCTGCGGATCCGGGTCGGCGAGGCGGAGTCCTTCGCCGCCCTGGTGGATCAGGTCGCCCGCACCTCCCTGCGGGGCATCGACCACGTCATCCCCCGCGCGAAGGTCGCGGCGGCCTTCCGCGAGCGCCTCGGCGTGGAGATGCCGGCCCGGCTGCCGGCCGGCTTCGCCTACCAGAACTCGCTGGAGACGGACATCGAACTGCCCGGGGTGACGGTGGCCGTGGAGGACCTCGCGCCCGAAGCCGCCCGCACGGAGATCAGCTTCGGGCTGGTCCCGGCCGGGGAGACGCTGGCGGGGTTCGTCGAGTACTCGGCGGACCTGTGGGACCGCGCCACGGTCGAGGGCTGGGCGCGCGACTACACCGCGCTGCTGGCGAAGGAGGTCCGCGGGGCCCTGCGCGACTGAGCGAGGCGGGCGGGCGTGCCGGGACGCGTCCGGCGGGGCCGGAGTCGCAGGGGCCGGAGGGACCGGGCGGCCCGGGGTGGGGCGAAGATCACAGCGCACCGCCCCGGCCGCCGGTCGCCGGGCTGAGTACCGTGAGCGGGTGCCGAAGAACCGGAACACGTTCTCCTCCGGTGCCCCCGCGGCCCTCACGGCCTGGGGGCGCCGCGCCGCCTCCCGCGCGGTCCACCGCGGCTGGCGGTGGATCCAGTCGACCGGGGCGGTCACCGCCGAGCGCCCGGGCCCGTACCGCTTCCGCAGGATCGGCCCCGGCACCCGGCTCGCGTTCCCCCTGGGCACCGTGTTCGGCGAGCGGTGGATCGAGCTGGGGGACCACTGCATCGTCGGCGAACAGGTCACCCTGACCGCCGGGATGATGCCCGGCCTCGACCTCGGCCCGGATCCGGTGCTGCGCCTGGGCAACGGGGTGGTGCTCGGCCGGGGCAGCCATGTGATCGCCTCCGCGCCGGTGACCTTCGGCGACGACGTCTTCTGCGGCCCGTACGTCTACGTCACCAGCGACAACCACTCCTACGACGACCCCGCGGAGCCGATAGGCCGGCAGTGGCCGCGCAGCGCGCCCGTCACCATCGGCTCCGGCAGCTGGCTGGGCACCGGGGCGGTGATCCTGCCGGGCGCCCGGATCGGACGGAACGTGGTCGTCGCGGCCGGTGCCGTCGTCCGGGGCGAGGTGCCCGACCACACGGTGGTCGCCGGTGCCCCCGCCAGGGCCGTGCGGCACTGGACCGCCGAGACCGGCTGGGTGCCGCCGCTGCGCACCCCGGCGCCGGTGCCGTTCCCCGAGGGCATCACCCACGAGCAGCTGGCGGCGCTCGCCGACCTGCCGGGCGAGGCGGAGCGGTGACCTGACGGTCTTACGCCGGGGGAAGGGCGAGGCTTCCCCCGGCGATAGCTGGGGGAGTCTGACGATGCGCCCGCAGGGCGCCCGCCGCAGGCGGCAACGACGGACGCGCCGTGGGCGGGCGGCAACGCGGCCACGGCGGCCCGCAGCCGAAGCCCCGCCGGACCGGGGCCTACGCCCCCGACGCGAGAAGCACCGTGCCGACCAGCGCCAGCCCGGCGCCCGCGGCCTGCACCGAGCGCAGCCGCTCGCTGAGCACGCCGCGCGCGGCCAGTGCCGTCACCACGGGGTAGAGCGAGGCGAGCACCGCCGCGACGGTCACCGGGCCGCTCTGCGCGGCGAGGTTGTACGTGCCGTTGGCGGCCACGTCCGCGAGCCCGACGAAGGCGAGCGCGGGCAGCGCCGCCCGTACCGCGCCGAGCCCTTCCGCGGGCAGGGCCGGGCTGCCGCGCCGCACGGCCGCGGCGAGGGCGGTGCCGCCCACCGCCACGTTGCACACGCGCTGGACGAACAGCGCGAGGAAGAGCCCGGTCAGGGTGGTCGACGCCTCGGCGATCAGGGCCATGACCGCGCCGAAGCCGAACGCCGCGAAGAGGGTGTACAGCAGCGTCTGCCGGGCGACGGGCGTGCCGCCGCGCGCCGGGCCGCTCGCGAGGACGACGCCGCCGACGGCGATGGCGATGCCCGTGAACTGCCAGAGCCCGGGCCGCTCCCCGGCGGCGATGCCGACGCCGATGGGCACCACGACGCCGCCGAGCGCGCCGACGGGCGCGACGACGCCCATGGGCCCGAGGGCCAGCGCCTTGTAGAAGGCCAGCATGGCCGCCGGGCCCACCACACCGGCCGCCACGGCGAACCACAAACGGGGCCCGGCGTCCGTCCAGCCACCGGTGGCCAGGACGACCGTGCCCAGGACGAGGACGGCCAGCAGCTGGGAGACGACGACCACGGTGAGGGCGGGCAGACGCCGGGTGAGCAGCCCGCCGCCGAAGTCGGCCAGCCCCCACAAGAGGCTGGTGGTCAGGGCGAAGACCGCTGTCATGGGGAATACCTCGCAGTACAGTGTGCTCGACGGTGCAGTACAGCACACGGTAGTGCAGCGTATTAAACCAGGTCACTAAAATATTGGACTGAAGCCTGTGACGGACCTCGACCGGCTCACGCAGTCGCTCGCCCGCAACCTCAAGCGCTGGCGCGGTGAGCGCAGCTTCACCCTCGACGCCCTCGCGGCCCGCTCCGGGGTCAGCCGCGGCATGATCATCCAGATCGAGCAGGCGCGCACCAACCCCAGCGTCGGCACCACGGTCAAGCTCGCCGACGCCCTCGGTATCAGCATCGCCACGCTCCTCGACCACGAGCAGGGGGCACGGGTGCGGCTCGTGCCCGGGGAGCAGGCGGTGCGCATGTGGACGACGGAGGCCGGCAGCCACACGGCGCTGCTCGTCGGCGCCCAGGGGCGGGGGCCGGTGGAGCTGTGGGACTGGCGCATCGTCCCGGGCGACTCCAGCGCCTCCGACCCCCACCCGCCGGGCACGGTCGAGCTGCTCAGGGTCACGGCAGGCGAGCTCACCCTTGTCGTCGACGGCGAGGAGCTCACCGTGCCCGCGGGGACGTCGGCGACCTTCGGGGCCGACGTCCCGCACGTCTACCGCAACGACGGGGGCACGGTCGTGGAGATGACGATGGCGGTCTCCCTGCCGCCCGCCCACTGACCCGGCCCGGCCGGACGCCGGGTCAGGACGGCAGCGCCGCCCGGGCGGTGTGCACCGTCTGGGCCTCCAGGTAGAAGGCGTCGGGGCGCCGGAGGATGCCGGCGGGGGAGTCGTCGTCCAGCAGATGGTCCAGCGTCTTCCGGTCCTCGGGCGCCAGCTGCTCGGCCATGTGCTCGCGCCGCCGGGCCAGGTGGTCGCGCAGGACCTGGCGGGCGGCCCCGCCCAGGGGCGCGGGCAGGTCGGTGAGGAACGTCCGGCTGCCGGTGGGAACGAGACCGGCGCCGGAGAGCAGCGCCGGCCAGTCCTCGACCACGGCGGCGGAGCCGGGCAGCGCCGTGCGCATGGAGGCGAACCAGTCCTCCTCGGCGGCCTCCAGCCGCGCCTGGAAGCCCGGCCGGCCCAGGCCGAAGTCGCGGGGCAGGAAGCGCTGGGTGAGCCCGCCCTCGACGATGGCCAGCACCCCGCCCGGGCGCAGCGTCCGGGCCAGCGCGGCCAGGGCCGCCTGCTGGTCACCGAGGTGGTGGACGACCTGCCCGGCCCAGACCACGTCGGCCGGGTCCAGCGTGGCGAACCCCGCGGGCAGGTCGGCGCGGTGGGTGTCCACCCGCTCCGCCAGCCCCTGCCCGGCGGCGCGGTCGCGGACCCGCTCCAGTTGGGCGGGGGCGCCGTCGACGGCGGTGACGCGGGCGCCGGGGAAGCGGTGGGCGAGCAGGCAGGTGACGACGCCCGGCCCGCTGCCCACGTCCAGGACGCGGCCGGCGCCGGCCGGGGCGAGGCCGCCCAGCCAGTCCAGGGCCGCCGTCAGGAACGGGGTGCGCAGCTCGGCCCGGCGCTCCAGCATGGTGGCCATCGCGTCCCAGTCGAACGCCTCGGAGGGGTTCACGGTCGCGGCATTTTCGTGGTGGTGGTGTGTGCTCATGGGCCGGAGCCTGCTCCCGCCCTCCCCGGTCCGGCAAACTTTGTTGCCGTTTCCGGGACGCGTGCAGTGCAATGGGCCCATGGAACACTCACCCGGGATCGCCGACACCCTGGCCGGGGTGGGCCCCCGCCTCCGGCGGCTGCGCACCCGCCGCGGCGTCACCCTGGCCGGCCTGGCCGAGGCCACCGGCATCTCCAAGAGCACGCTCTCGCGCCTGGAGTCCGGGCAGCGCCGCCCCAGTCTCGAACTCCTCCTGCCCATCGCCCAGGCGCATCAGGTCCCCCTGGACGAGCTCGTCGGCGCCCCCGACACCGCTGATCCGCGCGTCCACCTCGCCCCGCGCCAGGTCCACGGCAAGACGGTGGTGCCCCTGAGCAGCCGGCCCGGGCCGCTCCAGGCCCTGAAGGTCACCATCCCCGGCACCCGGCAGGCCCCGGACCCCCGCGTCCACGAGGGCTACGAGTGGCTGTACGTGCTCTCCGGGCGCCTGCGGCTGCTGCTGGGCGACCACGACCTGGTCCTGGGCCCGGGCGAGGTGGCCGAGTTCGACACGCGGCTGCCGCACTGGTTCGGCAGCGCGGACGAGAACCCCGTGGAGATCCTCAGCCTGCTGGGCCGCCAGGGCGAGCGGATGCACGTCCGCGCGCGACCGCGGGTTGCGGGGCCGGCGCCGGACTGAGCCTGTTCTCGGGCCGTGCCCTGCCCGCGCCCGGGGCTCAGCAGCCGCAGTCCTCACCACCGAGGGGCGCGGTCAGCGGGTCCGCCGGGAGCTGCCGGGGACCTTCCCAGGTCTCCACGGCATAGCCCTCACGGATCCAGTACTCGATGCCGCCGAGCATCTCCTTGACGCGGTAGCCGAGCCGCGCGAGGGCGAACGCGGCACGGGTGGCACCGTCGCAGCCGGGCCCCCAGCAGTAGACGACCACCGGCACGGCCGGATCGAGAATCGTGGCCGCGAGCTGCGGGATCCGCGCGTGCGGAAGGTGGACGGCGCCGGGCACGTGGCCCTGGTCCCAGGACTCGGTGGAACGCGAGTCGACGACGACGAAGTCCGTTGCCCCGGCGGCGAGCGAGGCGTGCACGTCGGCGACGTCGGTGTGAAAGGCGAGGCGCGCGGCGAAGTAGACGGCGGCGTCGGCGGAGGCGGCGGGGGGCACGGTGAGCACGGGTGTGGGGGTGGGCTCGGGGCCGGAGGATGTGATTGCTGTCATGGCTGAAAATCTACGATCCATGATCGGTGGGTTGAAGGGATGTTCCCTGGTGGAATCGGCGTTGGGCCGGGGATTTCATGGGTGGTTGTTGCGGTTGACCGTCTATTCCCCGCCTGGGTGTGCGGGTGCCGTGCCGGCGTCTGCCGGTACGGAAGTCCGGGCCCGGCGGCGCCGACTGCACTGGGAGCCGCCCCGCTCGGCGGGCGGTGTCCCATCACATGACCATGCCCTCGAACTGGATAGCCGGGTGACCGGATTCCATGGATGAGGCAAGACCTCGTCATAGGCTTCCGTGCATGATCGAGGCAGTCGTTTTTGATGTCGGCGAGACCCTGGTGAGAGACGACCGAGGCTGGAACTCCTGGGCCGACTGGCTCGGCGTTCCCCGTTGCACCTTGTCTGCCCTGGTTGGCGCCGTCGTCGCGCAGGGCAGGGACAACGCGGATGCCATCAGGCTGATTCGCCCAGGCATCGACATCGGAGCAGAGGCCCGTGCCTGACAAGTAGCCGGGTACGGCGAGCAACTCGACGAAAGCGATCTCTACCCCGACGTCCGTCCCGCGCTCGAAGCTCTCCGTACCGCTGGCATGCGCGTCGCCATCGCGGGTAATCAGACCCCTCGTGTCGGTGAACTCCTGCGTGCCATGAACCTGCCTGCTGACGCCATCGCTGTCTCAGGTGAGTGGGGCGTCGCCAAGCCGGATGTCGAGTTCTTCACTCGCGTGACGTCACTTGTCGGGGTTGCTCCTGAGCGCACGGTCTATGTCGGGGACCACCCGGCCAATGACTGTGTGCCTGCGGCTGCTGCCGGGCTTCGCGCAGTCCATCTACGTCGGGGCCCCTCGGTCACCTATGGGCCCGCAGTCCCGAGGCGATGGCAGCGGACTGGCGGGTCGACTCGCTGGTCGGGTGGCCCGTCTTCGGCTGATCCGGCTCCCGCCCGACCCATGACAGAAATGCGGCCCCGCCCCATAGTCTGACAGTGACGAGCTGTTCAGAGAGGGGCGAGACCGTGTCACCAGATGCTACGCCCGACCCGTACGCCGAACCGATCGCCTTCGGGCAACGACTGCAATTGCTGCGAACACGGCGGGGGATGAGCCGCGTTGTCCTGGCCGGCCTCGTCGGCCGGTCGCCCAGCTGGGTGAAGGCCGTGGAGTGCGGTCGCCTCCAGACCCCCAAGCTCCACACGATCCTGCGCATCGCCGACGCACTGCGCGTCGGGGACCTGGCTGACCTGACCGGCGACCAAACCACCCACGTTGATCTGTTCGCCGGCCCCGGCCACCAACGCCTCCCAGCGGTGAAGGCGGCCGTCGACGCCTTTCTGCTCCCCTCCGACCTGGAGGCACCCCCGACGGAGCACCTCCAGGCCCGCCTTGCCCGAGCCTGGCGAGCTCGCCACTCGGCACCGAACCACCGTGACGTCATCGGCCGGTTGCTCCCCGACCTCATCCGCGACGCCCAACTCGCCGTACGGCAATCCGAGACCGGTGCGGCCCGTCGTGCTGCGCAGGCTGTCTTGTCCGAGGTCTACTCGCTGTCGCAGTTCTTCATCGCCTACCAACCGGATGCCCACCTGCTGTGGCGAGTAGCCGAGCGCGGCATGGTCGCCGCCCGGGAGTCCGAAGACCCGCACGCCCTCGGTGTCGCCGCGTGGCTCGCGGCGCAGGCACACCGCGACAGCGGGCCGGCTCACTACGACGCTGCCGATGCGGTCACCATGGAGACCCTGGAGTACCTCCAGCCGCTGCTTACCGACGCAGATGCAGACGTGCTGGCTATCACCGGTGCCCTCCGGTTCGAGGCCGGGTACACCGCCGCGCGACGGGGCGACAACGGGACTGCTTGGGGCCACTGGGACAAGGCCAAGGCCATGTCGAAGTCGCTGCCTGCTGGTTACTACCACCCGATCACGTCCTTCTCCGAGGCGATCATGGGCGCCCACGCCGTGACCGTCGCCGTGGAACTCCGGGCCGGGGGCGAGAGCGTCAAGCAGGCCGCAGCCGCGGACGCTCTCACGATTCCCTCCCTGCCGCGCCGGGCGCGGCACCGCATCGAGGAAGCCCGCGGATACCAGTTGGACGGCCAGCCGGACACCGCGCTGGCCACCCTGGACAAGGCCTTCGAGTCGGCGCCGGAGACCATCCGGTACAACGGCTACGCCAAGGGAATCATCCTCGAAGGGACCGAGTCCCGGACGCCGGCCCGCCGCCGCCGGGCTGCTGAACTGGCAGTGAAGATCGGCCTCCTCGCTGCGTAACAGCGCGTCTCCGAGGGGGCACAAACTGTGCCCCCTCTTCCCTTGCGGCGGTCCTACGGTCATCTCCATGTCCGTTCACCGATGAACGTGGGGATCGCCATGAACAACGCCGACCACATGGTCCGCGACGCGGCGCGGCCAAGAAGGATGGCGCCGTGCCCGTAACCCGCCCTGCCCGCCCGCACACCACGGAGAGCTGCCGGATCGGCCGGCACCGGGACTGCCTCGGGGCGACTCCGCTGCGCCGGATCGGCTCGCCTTCCCGCTCGGCTCAGACGGAGCCGCTTCCCTGTAAGTGCACCTGCCACCGGCCCGAGGTGACGCGATGACCCAGGCTTCCCCCGACACGACCTGGGACGCCGCCCGCTGGCTCTTGTGCCGGACAGACCTGCCCTACCGTGCCCGTGACACCTGGGCCCGGGGGGCCGGCGCCGGTATTCGCGTCGGTGAGCACTTCGACGTCTTGTACCTGCCCGCTCCCATGGTGGAGAGGGCGTTGGTCATCCGTGACCGTGACGCCGTTGAGGCGCACCTGCGCGAGGCCGGGCTCACCCATGGCGTCATCGTCCCCCGCAACCGGCTCGACTACGTCCTGCTCGTACCGCCCGGCACGAGCAGGGCCTGGGCCGAGCCCCGGACGGAATGCCGCGGCCGCGGCTACCCGAGCCACT